>NZ_JAUBRH010000014.1:0-153614 GCF_036701775.1 Microcoleus sp. N9_A2
CAACTGTCAACTGTCAACTGTCAACTGTCAACTGTCAACTGTCAACTGTCAACTGTCAACTGTCAACTGTCAACTGTCAACTGTCAACTGTCAACTGTCAACTGTCAACTGTCAACTGTCAACTGTCAACTGTCAACTGTCAACTGTCAAATGCTTTAACAGATATCGGAATCTGAAAAATTAACTCTGTCCCTCGACCCGGAGCAGAAATACAACTGATTTGACCTCGATGTTTTTCCACTACAATATCGTGACTGATTGCCAACCCTAATCCAGTACCGCGGCCTACAGGCTTCGTAGTAAAAAATGGGTCAAATATCTGGTGGCGCACGTCCTCACTCATCCCGCAACCGTTATCGGCAATGTGAATCACAACGGATTGATTGTTTCGAGTGACTAATTTTGAATCGTGATTGTGCAGCGCAGCTTCTGACTCAAAACCTACTGAAGTGCTGATGGTAATTTTTCGGGGAGAAGGTTGAGTTTCCAGGGCATCAATAGCATTACTTAGCAGGTTCATGAACACCTGATTTAACTCACTGGCGTAACAGGTGACTCTTGGCAGTTGGCTGTAGTTTTTAATGACCTCTATCTCACCAGCTTTGTTTGCTCCCTTTAGCCGATGTTGCAAAATAACTAAAGTATTGTCAATGCCTTCATGAATATCCACTGGCTTGTACTTTTGTTCGCCAAGGTGGGAGAATTTTCGCAAAGACATCACAATTTCGCTAATCCGAGAAGCACCCTCTGTCATCGAATTTAGCAGTTTTGGATAATCCTCTGCGATGAATTCGGGTTGAATCTCGTCCAATTCGCCGATAATTTCTGCAACGGGGTGGGGGTAGTAATGTCGGTATAATTCAACGAGGCGAAGCAAATCTCGTGCATACTCCGCCGCTAGAGCAATATTGCCGTAGATAAAGCTGACGGGATTGTTGATTTCGTGAGCAATTCCTGCCGCTAGCTGACCTAAAGAAGCCATTTTTTCCTTCTGTATTAACTGAGCTTGAGTTTTCTTTAGTTCAGTTACGGTTTGTTCGAGTTCCTTGGCATAGGATTGTGTTTGTTGGAACAACTGGCGCTGGACGAGTTGATTTGAGACGCGGGCGAGAACTTCTTGTTCATGAAACGGTTTTGTGATATAATCTATACCACCAACTTCAAAGGCTTTGACTTTATCTAATACTTCATTCAAAGCACTGATAAAAATAACGGGAATGTCCTTGGTTGTGGGAGAAGCTTTCAATGCTTGGCAGACTTTGTAGCCGTCCATACCGGGCATCATGATGTCCAGCAAAATCAAGTCAGGAGGAGTTAACTCTATCGACCGCAGCGCTAGTTTGCCGTCGGGTGCGGTGCGTGTTTTGTACCCTTGCTGCGAGAGTATTTGAGCTAAAAGTTGCAAATTAGCCGGAATATCATCAACAATTAAAATATTCCCTTTGAAGACGGGAGTTGGTTCGTAATTCATATCTAGTGCTGTAAAATAACCTTTATATGTTTGTAGTGAGTACGATCGCCCGATGGGGTTTTATGAGGACGATCGTACTCATTACAAACCTATCTCATATCCTTATTATTTTGGTTCGGGATGGATGAGAGCTAGTATTTGATTGAACTGAAACTCGTTAGCCAATGCGGCTAGAGCACTAGCTAAAGCGTCATTGCGATCGCGAATTAGTTCAATTTGAATCAGAATTAACTCTAAATCGCACTCAATTGTGGCTTTCTCTAAAGCTGCCAGCCAATCTGCGGGTAAAGCTGCAAGAGTCTCTGGAGTCGGAGCCTCGATTTGACTTGACTCGGGAATACTCTCCGGTTCATCGTAAATGTAACGCACTCCCAGATGTTTGTGCAGGGTGGCAAAAATTTCTGTATCTCGAAAGGGTTTGTGGATAAAGTCATCGCAATTATCTGATACAGTAACGGTTGGCGCTTCCTCGGCGTTACCGGCACTCACGGCAATTATTGCCGTAGCTTGACCTTTAACGGTGGCTTTAATGCGTTTGGTCGCTTCATGTCCATCCATCACGGGCATCCACATATCCATAAAAATTAAGTGTGGCTCAAAACTCGACCACATTTCAATAGCTTCCATGCCATTGCTGGCTTCTTCGAGTTCAAAGTTAAAGCCAGCGAGGAGTTTGATCAGCAGTTGGCGGTTGTCCGATTGATCGTCCACAATCAAAATACGATAGCGTGGCTGGTTGCGTTCCAGCGCTATCACCCGACGCGGTGGCTGTACGGGTTGAGTCGCCGGGGCATCAACGGCGCTGATGGGGATATCAAACGCGAAGGTGGTGCCGCGTCCAACTTCACTGCGTACAGTAATCACGCCGCCCATCAGCTTGACAAACTGTTGGCTGATAGCCAGCCCCAAGCCTGTTCCTTGCTGAGATTTGGTTCCTGTTTTGGTTTGCACAAAGGCTTGAAAAAGTTTATCTAACTCATCAGCAGCAATGCCGGAACCCGTGTCTTCTATTTCAAAATGTAATTGGTAATTACTGATTGGTACTTGCTGATTTTCACGGTCTATAAATGCACTTACTGTTAACCTAATTACTCCTTGTTTCGTAAATTTAATGGCGTTAGAGAGGAGATTGATTAAGACTTGGCGCAACTTAAGTTGATCGGTTTGCACGTATTCGGGAACTTCGCTAGAGCAGTCAAATATTAACTGCAATTGTTGCTCCATTGCCTGGAGTTGAAACATCTCTTCCAGATCGTTTAACAGGCTGCTTAATTGAAAGTCTGTTGGGTTGATTGTAATGCGTCCCGCCTCTATTTTGGCTAAATCTAATATTTGATTGATCAGAGCGAGCAAGTGTTCTCCGCTGCGGTTGATAATGCGGATATTTTCCTGTTGTTCGCGAGTGAGGTTGGTAGAGCGCTGCATCAATTGGGAGAATCCCAGAATTGCGTTTAGCGGGGTGCGAAGTTCGTGGCTCATATTTGCCAGGAAAGTGCTTTTGGCAAGGTTGGCGGCTTCTGCGGCCCAGGCGGCTTGTTGGAGCTGTACTGCTTGCTGTTGAGTGGCTTCGAGCAATTGAGCTTGTTGTAAGGCGACTCCCAATTGAGTGCTAATTTGCAGCCCAATATTGATTTCTGCTTCGCGCCAAGTGCGGGGTGCAGAATTTTGATAGCTGGCGAGCAAACCCCAAAGTTGACTGCCGCAAAATATGGGAAAAATAACGTAGGCTCTAGCTTGAAATTGTTTTAAAAGTTCGAGGTAACAAGGACTCAAGCCAGCGCTGTATATGTCTTCAATTATGCGGTAAGGAACGCCTCTAGCATACATACCACCTTGATTTCTTTGTAGATAGGTATCCAGCACTGGTGTACCGCCGGCTTGCATAGTTTTCACGGTACAGCGAGAGTCTTCTACGAAAGTTTTTGGCAAATTAAGATCGTCGGGTTTTTGCATCAAAGATATCCAGCCCGGAGCCATTGATTCGGCAACAAATTCCCCGCTCCAATCAGGATTAAAACGATAGATGCCGACACGATCGCACTTTAGGGTTTGTCGCAGTTCAGAGGTTGTGGTTTTGAATATTGTATCAATATCTAAGGACTGACGGATGCGATCGATCGATCGGGCGATGGCTTGTTCTCTCTGTGCGCTTTCTCGCAAAGCGGACTCGGCTTGTTTGCGCTCGCTAATATCTAAGACAGTGCCGAACAAACGGATCAACTGCCCTTTTTCATCATAAACAGGTTTCCCTCGGACTTCAATGTAACTGAGCGAGCCATCTCTTCGGATCAGCCGCAGATCGATTTCAAAGCTTTGTCCCTTCATCGCTTGATCGCGCACCATTGCCAGATAGCGCGATCGATCTTCTGGATGAAAACGCTCGATTAATTGTTCACTGGGCAGCGGTTTTTGAGTCGGATCGAGCTCATAAATGCGATAGAGTTCTTCACTCCAAGTGGTTGTTGCTGTGGCGATATCGTGTTCCCAACTGCCAATACGAGCAATTTTTTGGGCTTCCAGCAGTCGGGATTCCGCCAACTGGCGATCGCTAATGTCGCGCGCTACCCAAACCGCAGAGCTATCCGACAGCGGCGAAATTTTAGCAGCAAACCAAACTTCTTGGTTATTAATCGGCAGACTGTAATCAAAACTTATAGTTTGTTGGGTTTCCAATGCCTGTCGAACTTGAGCAAAATAAATCTCCTTCCTGGCCTCATGAAAAAATTGTTCGATGATGGAGTCGATCTGATTCGTCTGATAGTTGTATTGAAAAATTCCCTTAGTGGGTATAATTTGGATGGTTTCTTCTTGAAGATCAAAAATCAATACAATATCTGTAATCGACTCAAATATTTTCACAAATTGCTCAGTAGAAGTGTAAAGTTTTTGTTCGAGCAATTGGCGATCGGCAATTTCATATTGTAATAGTTCGTTAGCACGAGCTAAGGCGCCGCTACGTTCGGCCACTTCGGCTGCTAAAGTGTGATTGTAGTCAGTTAATATTTTTTCTGATTGTTTGCGCTGTGCGATGTTATAAAAAGCATTGATGGCATAAATAATGTTTCCGCCTTCGTCAAAAATTGGTGTGGCGCGCACCTCAAAAGGAATAAATTGCCCATCTCGATAAAGTTCTACATCTTCAAGGAATACCGTTTCACCGCGCAGTGCTCGGAATGCGGGCAGTTCTTCAGTGGGATAAAGCTGGTTTTGGCGGTAGATTTGATAAACTTCTACTGCTTCTTCTAAAGTCGCATCGGGAATAGTTTCTACGCCGAGCCAATGCTGGGCAGTGTGGTTGAAGTACACGACTTTACCCGAGGCATCGTGGATAGATACTCCCGCAGGTATGGTTTCGAGAAAGTGCTTGAGTTGGCTCTCTCTTTGCGCTAAAGCTTCATTTAAAGATTTTTGGTCTGCAAAAGCCTGTTGCAGTTGCGCTGTCATAAAATTAAAGGAATTGGCGAGATCTCCGACTTCATTCAAGCGTGTAATTTCTAAAGGTTGATCCCATTGTCCTTTTGCAACATTTTTGGCGGCGGTATTCAAGCGCATAATTGGCTTTGTTACCCAACGGGAAGTCAACAATCCGATCGCACTCGCGATCGCCATCGTACCGGCACACAACCATAATGTATTGCGCGTATTTGCTTGAATCGGAGCCATGAAATCAGACTCTGGCACCACCACCACAATCAACCAATCCAAGCCACGGATATCTCGATAGGGAGTGACGCGGACAAACTGCCTATCGCCCTTGCTCGCCAGGGTAAATTTCTCGGTTGTTTGCAACGTGCGGAAGTTGCCAAATCGGTTGGCGAGTTGTCGAGCAATATCTCGCGTTCGGGCATCCTTGCTGTTGGTGGCTAGCAATGGCGTCGGTGGCTTTTTTGTTGGCGTCACCAAGGGTGTTTCTAGTGTGGATGTGGCAACCAGATTGCCCGATCGATCCATAATAAAAGTTTGTCCTGAAGCCGAGAATTGCAGCCTGGTCAAAAAAGTGTTAATTGAGGATAGCCCAGAATAATCCGTGAGGCGATCGCTAATTCGTTCTCCTACTTGTTCGATTAGCTGATGCGCTAGATCCTCGACTGATTCCTGACCACTTTTGAAAGAAAGATAGCCCACTAGCCCAACTACACTTACCGTTTGCAAAACAAACGGAACAATCAGAACCGTTCGCAGCGGCAGCTTGCTGAAAAATTTGGCGGTTAGGCGGTTGAAGTGATAAATGGGCATGGGTGTAAATCAATTGCGCTGATCATCCTATTTTAACTGCTTTAGCGTGCCTTTCCCGGCAATTGGCGCGCCCTAAAAACTGTGAAATTTTCCGCCCGGTTCAATATAGCCAACTACGGTTCACTTAAGACAGATCCCCCCTAACCCCCCTTAAAAAGGGGGGGGACAAGAAAGCTCTCAAAGTCCCCCTTGCTTTCGGGGGATTTAGGGGATCTCCGGGGCATAAATAGTGTTAAGTGAACCGTATTGCAATATAGCCAACTACTCGCGAAGATTGGACGCAGATGCGAAAATTTGCTTCTGTCAGTTTGGTTTCTAGCTGTTGGAAATTTGATTTATTTTTACTGGGAAAAAGTGCGATAAATTTTCTAATTACTTTGTGTGTATCGGTCATCATGTTGTTAATTAAAAGCCAGCGGGGGCGGGTTTATGAGATTGTAGATTATGGGCAATTATTATTGGTGAACCCGTTCCCTACAAGATTTAAAATCATACAAATCCGAATCAAACGGCAATGATCTTATTTGTGCGTTCATCGAACCCGATCGCCCTACTGCAAATTTGTTAACTTGGCTAAAACGGCGGCGAAGAGAGCGGGATCGATCGGCTTTGTTAAGTGTTCGTTGTAACCAGTGGCGATCGCCCGTTCTCGGTCTTGTTCGCTAGCATAAGCTGTCAGCGCCACAGCCGGCAAGCGCTTAATTTTGTCGGATGCGGACGATCGCACTTTGCGGATCAGCCAGTAGCCGTCCTCAACGGGCATACCGATATCGCTGACTAAAATATCCGGCGGCGACTGCTGCAAAATGTCGATCGCCTCCGCAGCCGAAGCAGCCGCCGTCGCAGTCGCCCCGCACTGTTGCAGCGCCAGCATCAAAAACTGGCGGTTGTCGGGTTCGTCGTCAACTACCAACACCTTTAAACCAGTCAAAATACCCGGAGGCATTGGATCGGATTTCCTTTATCCTCTCAACTGCCGCTGCTTACTACGAGGCTGTTTGAATGGCAGTGTCACCGTAAATGTCGCACCCTGGTCTTTACCGGGACTTTCCGCAGTCACAGTGCCCCCGTGGAGTTGCACCAAGTGCTCGACGATCGCCAATCCCAGTCCCAAACCGCCCTCAGCCTTAGTTTTCGAGGCGTCTGCTTGTCGGAAGCGATCGAACACGTAGGGCAGAAAATCAGCAGGAATGCCCTTTCCAGTATCGCTGACAGTAATTTGCACGTAATTGGGTGATGAGGAACCGCTAACAGCCACCGCAGACAAGCACAGTTCCACATTTCCCCCCGAAGGCGTAAACTTGACGGCGTTACTCAGCAAATTCCACACTACCTGCTGCAACCTCTGGGCGTCGCCCCACATCAAGCCGACTGCAGGGTGAAGTTCTAACGAAACGGTGACAGACTTGGCCTCGGCTGTCAAACGAACTGAATTATGAGCCGCCTCGATCGTCTTTACCATGTAGAACCAGCCGGGTTTCAAAGCCAGCTTGCCTTGAATAATCCGGGAAACGTCGAGCAAATCTTCCACTAGCTGGATCTGCACCTTCGACTGACGCTCGATGGCTTCCAAACCGCAAGCTAATTTATCTTGGTTGTAGGGGTGGGCGCGCAGGATCTGTGCCCACCCCTGAATCACATTTATAGGCGTTCGCAATTCGTGGGAAAGAGAGTCTAGAAACTCGTCTTTCCGGCGGCTGATAGCTTCTGCTTCCGCCCGCGCGGTCTGTTCGCGATCAAGCAACTGAGCGCGTTGGGTCTCGATTTGCTTGCGATCGCTGATGTCGGCAATGATCGACATACAGTTGATATTGCCGTTGCTGTCGCGGACTGGAGTTGCCCACAAACTGATGTCGATCAACCTGCCGTCTTTCCTTTGGCGCTGGGTTTCCATGCCGGCGATCGCCTTTCCTTGGCGAATTCCTTTCAAATTAGCCGTGAATTCCTCCCGCTTGTCTGCGGGAACGCTGGGCACAAATTGACCTACGGCTTCTGATTCATGCCAGCCAAAAATCCTCTCGGATGCTGGGTTCCACATTTTCACAGTCCCGTCGTCGCAGTCCAAAACGGTAATTGCTAGGGGACAGGCCTGAATCAAGGCTTCTAAAGTTTGATGGATGTGCGATCGCGCTGCTTCTGCTTCTTTGCGATCGGTGATATCGACGTTCACCCCGATCATCTGCAGAGGCAAACCGATCTCGTCCTGAAACACCTTAGCCCTGCAAGCAATCCAGCCCACGCTTTTGTCCGGGCGGCAAATGCGAAACTCTATGTTTAATTCCTCCCCGGAAGCCCCCGCAGCTTGCACCTGCTGTTCGGTAACAGTGCGATCGTCTGGATGCACCATTTCCAGCCAACTTTGATAGCTGTCTAAACTGCCGCCCGGCAGCCCGTACAAAGCCTCTAACTCCGGCGTACAGGCGACCTCGCCGGTTTGGATGTTCAATTCAAAAGTTCCGATTTTGCCTGCTTGCTGAGCGATTTGCAGCCGTTCTTGATTGTTTTTGAGTTCTGCTTCCACCCGCGATATCTCGGTTAAGTCGATGTAGAATGCGACGATCGTCTCTGGTTCGCGATCGTCCGGGCACAAAGTCGTCCCGCCCATCAGCATCGGCACGCGGCTGCCATCTTTGCGGATGTACTCTTTCTTGAAAGGAGTTGCGACTCCCGACGCCCGCAGTTCTTGCGTCGCCCTGGCGTCGAGGTGCAGGTATTCGGGGGGGGTCATCCTGTCCCACCGCATTTGACCCGAGAGCACGTCTGAGCGGGTGTAGCCGACCATGTTGAGCAGGGAGTCGTTGGCGTAGGCGATGCGGCCGGTAAAATCGCCGATCGCGACTCCGAAAATATTGGACTCTAACAGCCGCCGGAATAAAGCTTCGCTTTGCTGGATTACCCGTTTTGCTTGCTTGCGATCGGTAATTTCGGCAACCACGCTGCTGACTCCCAACAGCGTTCCCGATTCATCGCTGACCGGGTAAAAGCTGACTTGCCAATCCCGCACAACTCCCGGCTGCTGCAGGGTTGCGGCCTTCATTTCCAAGTCGAGCACGGGGGTTTTCGTCGCCAGCACTTGCAGGTAAATCGGCTCTACCATATCGGCGATTTCCGGTATCGCTTCTCTGATGGTGCGCCCGAGGTGATCTGCGATCGTGCGGCCGTTGATCGCAGCGAGGCATTCGTTCATCCGGATGTAGCGCAAATTGGTATCGACAAAGCACAGCCCGACCGGTGTGGTGTTGTAAACTAAGTCGAGTTCTGCTAGTTGGCGGCGAATGCGAATTTCGTTTTCTCGGAGCTGGTTTTGGGCTTGTTTGCGATCGGTGATATCGAGCACGAAGAACGAGCCTCTGTCGGTGTATCCTTGCAAGTTTCCACCGCCGACTAAAACTGGGAAGCGCGTGCCGTCTTTGCGGAGGTATTCTTTTTCAAAAGGCGCGCAACTTCCTTCTGCTTCGACTTGCGCGATGGCGATGCGATCGAGTTCTAGATATTCCGGCGCCGTGAGTTCGAGCCAGCGGATATGTCCCGAAACTAAGTCTTCCCTCGTATATCCGATCATTTCCAGCAAGGCGTCGTTAGCGTCCGTAACTTCGCCGCTGACATCCCAGAAACCGATGCCGATCATGTTAGATTCTACCACGCTGCGGCAGCGCATTTCGCTTTCCCGCAAAGCTAATTCTGTTTGTTTTGCTGCGGTAATATCTGTGATAATTAGACCTGCTCCGATTATTTCTCCTTTTTCATTTTTGACTGGGTAGTAGTTGGCGAGCCAGTAGCCTAAATCTCCCGGTTTCCCATGAGTTTCGCCGCTAATTTCTACGTTTAAAACAGGCTGACCGGTTTCTAAAACTTGCTGAATTATCGGTGTGAACTTGGCGGCGGATTCTGGCAACAATTCCCGGAAATCTTTACCGAGATGCTGTTCGGCTGACAAACCGTTGAGTTCTGCTAAGACGTGATTGATGCGGATGAAGCGCATTTCGCGATCCAGAAAGCAAATCGCTAGGGGAGATGCTTCTAATAGCGAGTCAATTAAGGCGAAGGATTGCGATGTTTGAGATAGTGCTTCCTGCGCTTCTGTGTAAAGTCTGGCGTTGTCTAGGGCGATCGCCACGCGATATGCTAAATCTTCTAGCATTGCCATGTCTTCTGCACTGTAGCCGCGCCCAAACTTCGAGGTAAAGCAACTGATCGAACCCATTACGCGCCCGCGCGCCCTCAGCGGTACGCAAGCGTGAGAACCGATATTGAGCGATTGAAGTATTTCCAATTCTGCAGCATTTTCGGCTCCTGCTGCTAAAATCTCCTCATCCACTTCGGCAATTAGTTCGGATTTTCCGCTGCGAATTACCAGCGGATAGCCGTTAACAGCATTGTCGGCGCTCAAACTTCGGATGCTGAAGTTATTAATAGTCTCAACCATAGAGGGTTCTGCGTGAGCTGCAGCGACTAGACGCACTTTTGAGTCGGTTTCGGTCAAATGAATGCAGCACCCGTCCGCGATCGAATTTATTGCTAATTCTGCTACCTTTTGCAACACCGTTTCCCCGTCAAACGCAGCAGCCAACATTTTGCTGACTTCAGCTAAAAATGCCGAGCGCTGCTGTTCTATTTCCGCTTTTTCCCTTGCTGTTTGCTCGATTGTTAACTGCAATCTTTGAGTTTCCGCAAGTTTTATTTCTGTGATATCGCGGGCGACAATTAAGGCTGATTCTGCGACGCCTGCTTTGTCAAATTCGGGAACTATGCGGGACTGATAACTTCGGAGGCCGCTGGTTGAAAATGCCTGAAATTCGATGATTTCTTCTTGACCCGTTTCTAACACTTTGTGCAGGGTTTCATCCCACATCTGGCACAGTTCCGGCGGCATTCCTATTTCTTGACTGGTTTTACCCAGGAAGAATGAAATTGGTTTTCCTTGGCTTCTTTCAACTGCTTGATTGACATACATATAACGCAGTTCTTTGTCCGTGCGGATAATGATATCTGGCGTATTTTCTAGCAGCGTTCTCAGTTGCTGTTCGCTGCTAGCCAAAGCTGCTTGCGCTTGTTGTCTTTCCGTGACATCTCTCACCGTGCCCACGTATCCGATGAGTTCGCCGGAGTCGGAGAACATCGGCGAGGAACAAACGTTAATCCAGCGGACAATCCCCTCTGCTGTTTGCAGGCGATACTCGATCGCATATTCCCCACCTTGCCGAGTATAATCCAGCCATCTGCTCAATACGCGATCGCAGTCTTCCGGGTGAATGCAATTCTCCCAGCCGTCTCCTAAAAGTTCTGTCAAACTTAAGCCGCAAATAGCCTGACAGCGAGGGTTTGCATAGGTGTAGCGCCCCTCAAAATCTGCCATAAAAATGCCGACAGGCGAACAGGAACTCAAACAGCGAAATCGTTCTTCTTGAGCTTGCAGAGCTTCTTTAGCTACTGTCAGTTCTGCTGTGCGCTGTTTGACGCGGTTTTCTAGCTGAGCGTAAGATAAAGCAAGGGCTATTTCTGCTTCTTTGCGCTCAGTAATATCGATGCCAGTTGCTATCACATATTCCACCAAGCCATTGCCATCTAGGGTCACAGTATTAGACCAAGAAATTAAGCGCTTATCCCCGTTCTTAGTGCGCCAATAGTTTTGATATTCGCTGTAAAAAGTTTCGACTTTGAGCTGGGTAAAAACTGTTTTCACTGGCTCTATTTCTTCGGGGATTAAGAACACATCCCAAACAGATTTATTGATGACTTCTGCTGTCGAGTAGCCTGTAGTTTTTTCGCAAGCTTGGTTAAACCGGACAATCCGTCCTTGGCTGTCGATAACTACAATCAAGCAAGCCGTCGTGTCAATTACTTTGGAAATAATCTTACGTTCTATTTCTAGTTCTTGTTCTGCGGACTTTAAGCCAGCATACCAAGCGCTAACCATTGCAGCGGCCAAAAGTAAGATTGCAGGAGCTGCCTGGAAGGAAAACAGTAACAGAGTTGTCAGCAGTAAAGCCGTGCCGGCACTAAATGTAGCAATTTTGTAAGATTTAATGGGTAAGGGCAAGACCTGAAAGCGACTCATTTTTGTTGACCTGTAGCGATGGCGCGATCGCACTATTGCTGATGTCGATGAAACAACCGTGTGAAAATTAACTTAAAACTAAATATTTATTTTTTCTATACAAAACCACATTTGTCGGCCCTGTGCCATCTTCCCAGAGACAGATTGGCTGTGGGATTACTACTGAATCAACTGCTATCATAGATCAAGGGACAGATTAGATTATTTAATTTTTGGGAGCAATAAGCGAGTGAATCACAAGCTGGCCAAAATTATCGGATTATTTTTCGCAGCCGCCATCCTCTTTGGATTCGTCGGTTACGCGCTTCAAAATCCCAACTTAGTCAGCAACTCAGCGATATCGATCGGCTTCCCCAATCTTACCACTGTGGCCGTCGGGGCGATCGACAACAAACGATCCCAAATCTATCTCAACGGAACTTGGCAATTTGTCCCCGCAGTTGGCAACCCCCAAAACCCCCCCGTCTCCCCAAGTTGGGGTTCTATCTGGGTGCCTGGAGACTGGCAAAAAGAAAACAACCAATCCGTACCCGGAATCATCACTCGCGGCAGCGGCAAAGATTGGGAAAACTTCAACAGTAAACAACTATCAAAAGCTTGGTATCAGAGAAATATAGACATTCCCCGCGACTGGACAAACCGCCGAATTTTTCTCGACTTAGCCAGAGTCAGCACCGATGCAGTCATCTTTATCAACGGCATTAACAGCGGTCAAATCGAATGGCCCTACGGCACGATTGAAATTACTAAATTAGCAAAACCAGGTCAAAACACCCTATCTATTTTAGTTGTGGCAGTATCCGATGAAAAGGAAAAAGCCGTCATCATGGGCCCCACAGAAATCTACACAGAAAAAGCCAACTTGCAATCGCGGGGAATTATCGGTGAGGTACGGCTTCTGAGCCTTCCCCCCGGCCCGCTGATTAGCGACGTATTCGTCCAAACTTCCACCAGAAAAAAGCAAGTTAAATTAGATGTTGAACTCAAAGACGTTGCCCAAAACGGTCAAGTTGAATTAATCGCGCAAATGCTCGACGAAAAAGGCAAAGTACAACAAAAATTCACCGCAAATGCCAAGGTTCAAGCTAAACCCATTCAAACCGTACAAGTTCAGTGGAATTGGCCAAATCCCCGCCTTTGGGATGTCGGTCAACCAAACCTTTACACCCTGAAATTAGAAGTAAAAGGAAGCGGGATTAATACACAATACGATCAACCCTTCGGCTTCCGAGAATTTTGGATAGAAGGACGCAAGTTTTTCTTGAACGGCACGGAAATTCGCCTGCGTCCCATCTTGCATTCCGAAAATTGGGAAGGTGGCACAGTAGAAGTTTCCGATAAATTAATTGACAGTTACGTGAAAGCAGGTTTCAACATAGTAGAAACCTGGCCTTGGAATCACGATGAACGAGGGAAATGGCACTTCCGAGAACTGTTTTCTGAAAGAGCAGACCTCAAAGGCTTTCCAGTTATGGTACCAGCTTTAGACATTAGTTTACTCGCTTCAAATGGCAAGTGGAATAACCGCCAAATTAGAGGCCGCTGGAAATCGCGAATGACGACAGAAATGCGTCGCTATCGCAATCATCCATCAATATTAATGTGGGCTACAAGTCCTAACTTTTTTGGAAATACTGATGACCAAAATCCCCGTCGCATCGGAAAAAAAGAAGTAGCAGGAACTCTTGATAAGAATCGTTTGCGCGACATTACAACCTTGGCAAATGAATCTTTTGCAAGTATGAAATCCGTCGATCCAACCAGACCTGTGATGGTACACCAGGGCGCAAATTTTGGCGATGTTTATGCGCTGAATTCTTACTTGAATATAATTCCATTGCAAGAAAGAGAAGAATGGATTTCTGAGTGGAGTAAAACTGGAGAAATGCCATACATGGTCGTGGAATTTGGGACACCACTACACGCCACGATGATGCGAAATCGAGCGGGATTTAATAAGGTGATTGTTAGCGAACCTTTGATGACCGAGTTTGCAGCAATTTATTTGGGCAAACAAGCTTATGAACTAGAAACTACGGCATATAAAAATAAAATTCGTGAGCAATTTGTCAAAGGTCAAGAATATAAAAGTTGGCATCTTAATCAAGAGTTAGATTTTGCACCAGCTTTTCAAAAGTTGCAGCAGTTATTCAGTACGAATACTTGGCGGAGTTGGCGGACTTTTGGAATGTCTGGAGGGATGATTCCTTGGAGTGAAGGACATGGTTGGCAAGTTTCGGATGCTGGCAAAACTAAGGTGGATATTGGAGAATTTAAACCGGGAAGACGAGGCGTTTATTTGAAGCAAGTCTCCAAGAAGATGCTTTATTATTTGCAGCCAGAAGCCTACACTATTCGTCCTGGCGGCGAGGCAATTATCAAAAATAACGGCCCGACTTTGGCTTGGATTGCTGGTTCTAATCCAGCTTTTACTGCGAAAGACCACAGTTTTTGGGCTGGCGGAAAACTGGCGAAGCAGGTAGTCTTAATTAACGATACTAGGGCGAAACAAAATTTTGCTTTTACTTGGCGAATTTTGGCTGGGGGGAAAGAGGTTGGAAAGGGCGAAAAGCAGGGAACTATTGACACGGCAGGTACACTGTTTTTCCCGATCGATATCAAATTACCAAATGACATCTCAAGTAAGGCTGATGGCGAAATTAGCCTAACTGCGAAAATAGGCGATCGCACTCATGTCGATACTTTTGCCTTCCGGGTTTTTGGTACTCCCAGCAAAATCAAGGATACGATCGCAATATTTGACCCAGTTGGCAAAACATCGGCAATGTTAAAACAGCTAGGTCACGAACTGATACCGTGGAACGGTTCGCAAGTTTCATCATTATTAGTTATCGGTCGGGAAGCATTTTCTAGCGGGCAAAATATGCCGGGAAATTTAGAGAATTTTGTGCGGGATGGCGGCAAAGCAATCGTGTTTCCCCAGCGCCGAGAATGGCTACAAAATAAGGGTTTGCGGGTTGCAGAACATATTAGTCGTCGCGTCTATCCAATTGATATTAACCATCCAGTAATTAGCAGTTTGGATGAAACTGATTTGCGCGATTGGACTGGGGAAAGCACATTGCTGGAAGCTTACCCAGATACAATTCAAAAACCGTCAAGATTGAGTCCGGCACGTACGCCTTGGTACGGCTGGCATTGGGGAAATCGAGGCGGTGTCAGCAGCGCTGCTATTGAGAAGCCGCACCTCAGTAGTTGGCGGCCTATTTTAGAATCTGAGTTTGATTTAGCTTATTCGCCGCTGATGGAATTGGATTACGGAAAAGGGCGGCTAATTTTAAACGAGTTGGATTTGGAAGACCATTATTCTGTAGATGGTGGGGCGGCGCAGTTAGTGCAACAAATTGTGAGTTACGGGATGACTTCTCCGGTGCTTGGAAAGCCGGATAAAGTTGTTTTAATTGGGGGAGATGGGGATGCGAAGAAGTTGGACAGTTTGGGGGTAATTTATCAGCGCGCTAGTTCGCTTTCTAATGATGTTGGTTTGGCAATTGTGGGGACAGAAGCGAATCTGAAAGATGCAGATTTGCGCGGTTATTTGAATGCTGGCGGGAAGGCGTTTTTCTTGCCGCGTCAAGTGCCTGTCGCGGCGTTGGGCGTGGGTTTGCAGCAGGCGAAGGGTTTCGGGGGTTCGCTGGCGGTTCCGGGTTGGGATCAGGTGAAGGGGCTTAGCAGTTCGGATTTGCGATCGCGCTCTTTTTATGATACTTGGTTGATTAAGTCTGGAGGAGAAATCGGTGCTGACGGTTTGTTAAGTCGGGTACAAGTTGGCAAGGGCGTGGCGATTTTTTCTCAGATTGACCCGGATAGTTTGAATGCTGATGCTAAGACTTATCTGCGTTTTACTCGCTGGCGGCAAACCCGGGCGAATGCTCAGATTTTGGCTAATTTAGGGGCGAGTTTTAAGGCGGATGGGGTTGTGTTTAATGGTTCGAGTCAGGAGTTTTATCACTCGGATTACAAGACGGATTTTGAGAATGGGGACGATCCTTATCGGTATTATAGATGGTAGGATTTTTTAACCGCAGAGGGCGCAGAGGACACAGAGAAAGAGAAGAGAGAATTGATCGCAGTAGGGAAACGGCACTGCCGTGTCCTCTATCTCTGCTAGTACCTACTTACCTGAAAAATGCTGTATCACAGGTCAAAGTGACGGCGGAAGCGGGGGTCTAGTTTGTCGGTTTTCTGTTGGTTGCAGGTGAGACAGAGGGTTTGCAAGTTGCTGATGTCGTTGCTGCCGCCGCGGGCTAGGGGGATGATATGATCGATCGACAGTTGGGTTTCTTGTTTGGTTTGACCGCAGCTTTGGCACTGGTATTCGTTGCGAGTAAATACGTATTTTCGGACTTCTGGGGGAATACGAATTCTGGGGGTTTTAGTCATGATGTATTTTAACCGCAGATGTTGGATGGATTAGGAGGCTGAGTTTTCTTGGTTGAGAAGTTGGCGGCGCAAATCATCGAGGGGAGATTCGGGTTTGGTAGTTTCTGACTCGTTGTTTTCTGGTGTTTCTTCAACTTCTGGTTCGTCTGGGCAAAATTCTATAGTGACATTGAGTTTGAGCTTAATCTTTCCTTTCTTCCAGCCCTGAGCACCCACTCTGAGAATTTCACAATCTATACCTTCACCAAACCAGTTCTCATATAAACGACGTGTTTGATCGGTAGTTAAAGGTACATCAATATTTAGGGCTTGCTGGCTTAAGAACTGATTGAGTGTTTGTCCTAACCCATTTTCAGGCAAAACTCTATTTACTGTTTCCTTGAGTTTTTCTACTTTAAGCATTGCGTTACCGAAAGATAAAGCATCCTCATTACCGCAGTTGTGAAAATCAAATTTATCTTCCATATTCTTGCCACCCTCGTGTAAGTCCTATTTAATCTACTATTTCTAATTCCAAAGCTACCAGTAAACAGCGATTAACGTGGTTTATAGCCTCAGTTGAAAGAGAACCCAGTTTGCGAGTAATCATTGATTTATTTAGGGTAAAAATGGAGTCGCATCTAACTACAGACTCCACTATAATACCAGCTAATGCAATTTCATCTCCTGTTATCAAATGTTGAGCCACCCTCAAAGGGCGAGTTGTCTTAGAAGTACAAGGTACAACCATCACATCGTCAAGAATTTGGTTGAGATTATCTGCCGAAATTATCACAGCCGGACGCAGTTTAAACTGTGTTAGCTGAGTAGAAGGCATTGGCACTTGAGCCAACACTACATCACCTCTTCGCAAGTTCATCGGCAAATAGTTCGTCATAAATGTCATTTTCCGCACTCAACCAATCTTGATAAGCTTGGGATAAAAGCATCGGTTGAACAGATTCTTTCCCTCTTGTCAAGAAAAGCGCTAGGTTCAGAAGTATTGCTAACTTTTCATCGGGAAGTTGCTCGATTATTGTGAGAAGTTTTTGGCGAATGTTCATAGGATAAAAGTCGCTCTTTGTTGGATATTATAGCACAATTATTCACCATCCACAACAACGCTCTTGTTTTCTCCAATTACAGGCAATAAATGCTCGTGCAACTTCATCGCTTGCAAACAACCATTAATCCCAGAAACCGCCAGATCGTACTCTTTGATTTTCTGCTCATTCTCACCTTGCAGCCGCAGATTCTTAGCAATTTTCTCCTCAGCTTCCTGTGCTAAAGTTTGTTCCAAATAATCGCGGGCTTGACTGTATTTCTGCAAAATATCATCAGCTTGCTTTTCCGCCATCGGTAACAAATGCTCTTTCAGCGTTTGGTTGACAGTTTGGCGGAAAGTTTGCCGAATAGTTCTAGATACTTTTGGCTCAAAATCTAGCCGCAATAATTGTCGAATTGCCGGTTGGGCGTCCACCATATTTTCGCAGTCGAAACCTTGAGAAGTTTGCTGCAATGTTTCCCGGAATTGATAAATCGAAAATGTGCCTTCGTCGTAAAAACGGGGACTTTCTCGCACGTAGCGATCGCACTCCACGCCCGCTGCATTCACCAAAGCATTAGAAACCCGCTGCGACAACTCCTCTAACTGCTGTTCAATTCCCCCGTCATTCCCCAACAACCGATAAAGCAATCGATAGTATTCCGACTTACGAACACTGTCTTTCAAATACTGGAAATAATTATCAACCAGTGACTTAGTAGCCTCTACTAAAATATCTTCCAACTGATTCGCTAAATAATAAAGCGCTTCCACTAAAACAGCAATTAAAGGCGCTGTAGCATTGCGCGGATGAGTCATCAAAGTGCGTCCGTAAGCCGCCTCAACCGAAAATCCATCTAACAATTCATCCAAGCGACGAATCATCCGAGATTGCAGTTGCCGAAAGTCTATATCGAAAATATCGCATCTGTTCATAATCATATCATTAACTTCGGCGGCGATATGTTCCCGAAATTCTTGTCCAACTTGCTGCAATTCTTGATTTAGCCGCAAAAGTTCCTGGGCTTTCATTGCTTCAATTTCGCGGGGCTGGCTGTCCAAATTTCGCTGAATTGTTTGGTATTGTTTCCGCAGTTGAATGCACAAATCCTCTAAATCGTCAGCGAGATTTCTGAATAGTTGCGGGCGCTTTTCTTCGGTGAGATAGCGCGTGATGGCTTTGCGAAAATCTTCGATGCCGCTATCTTGAATTAATTGAGTAATTAATGGTTGTCCTTGCTCTGCAAGAATCCGCACGTAGTTTTCATTTGGTGTTTCGTAGCTGTTAACTGAAATGCGAAATCTGCTCGGAGATAGCTTGCCCGAATTCGCACAGTAGCGATTAAATTCACTAACAAATTGCGGAGTTTCTTCACTATTACCGAGCAATTCTGAATCTAATTTATCATCTCCAGAAACTCGCCCTTTACTGGTGGCAAAGATTGTATTTAAACCAAAGCGATCGCGCCCTGTTGTCCCTCGAATCAAACTCCCGTAAAATCCCAACAATCCGCTAGTTTTGTAAACTCTCGCAGTATCGCGAAAGTCGGAATTAATCAGATTTTCTAAGCGCTGTCGCAGTTGCGTGTTGTACCAAGTTTCGTCAATGCGGTTGAAAATGTAAAATAGCCGATCGCGAATTCCCGGATTTCCCCGTGTTTTTTCCATCAACTCGGTTTCTTCCGTCGTCATTTCCCCAGACGAAGCTGCTTTCAAAACGCAGACAACTGCCGAAGTATCGGGGCTTTCAATCTTATCATAAGTCAATTCTGCATCCCGCTGCACTGGCGCATCAATTCCCGGCGTATCGATAATAATATTGCCATCTTCCAGCAGCGGATGATAACAGTAATATTCTACTCGCTTGAGTACAGCACTGTTGCTACCGCGACGGGCATAACTAGCAGCTTCCTTGAGATTAGAAAAATTAAACTGTTCCATCGAATACGTGGCATTTTCGACAGTTTGAATGCGCTCGCGATTCGCTTCAAATCCTTCTAAAAGCAGAGTCAAAGCCTTCGCTTGTTTAGCCCGCTCCGATTTATTTTCTCCGCCTTCCTTTTCGATAATTATCGAACATCCCTGAGATAAAATCTTTACTACATCTATTTGATTAATATTGATTTCAGTAGTTAAATTCAACTGTTCGCACAGAGCATAAACTTGAGCGCGAATCTCAACTTCGCTCGAAAAAGTGAGAACAACGCGCTCTTTTTGGGCCGATTCAGCGTAGGCGATGTAGCATTCAGTACCTGTCGCGTGTCCTTCAGCACTGTAGAGCAATTCACGCTCCAGCAAAGCATTGATCAGCATTGATTTTCCCGCACTGAAAGCACCCGCAAACACAATCTCAAATTGGGGAGAAGTTGCTTTTTTCAGAGAAGATTGTACCGCAGTGATATCTTGTTGTCGCAAAGACGATTCCTGACGCAGCAGTTGCAGTAAAGAGTCAACTTGCTCTTGCAGATTGTTGCATTGGGGCGGCATTTGAGTCATGGCGGCAAACTGCTCCTGATTGTGGGAAAATTAGCTTAGGGTTAATTGTCAGCCAGTTCAGGAATAATTGCAACAGTAATTTTACTTATTTTATCAAGAATTGCTTAACATAATTAGTAGTAAGGTGCTATAATAGCGCACCTTACATCATTAAAGGTGCGCTATTATAGCACCAGACATTAAACCGACAAATCTTGACGCGGTTTAAAAGTCTCAATCTGCCGCAATTTTTCGTATAATTCCCGTTCCTCTTCACTAATTTCCTTCGGAATTAACACCTGAATTTCTACTAGCTGATCTCCCCGATCGCCATTTCCAGTCGGATAGCCCTTATTCGCCATCCGTAACCGCTTCCCAGACGTGACTCCAGGTGGTAGTTTCATCTTCACCAAGCCGTCTAAAGTCGGCACTTCAATATCTCCCCCCAGCACCGCTTCGCAGGGTGTCAGCAGCAATTCACAGCAAATATCTGACATTTCCAAGCTAAAAAATGGATGGGGAGAAACTGTGATTTTTAAGTACAAATCGCCGCCGCCAATACCTTGATTTCGCAGGCGAATTTGCTGGCCCGATACCATCGCCCCAGGCATATTTACCTCGATCCACCGCCCGTCGTCCAAACGAATGCGCTCGGTACCGCCGGAATAAGCTCTTTCCAAAGGCAGAGTCAGCCTGGCCTCAATGTCTCTTCTAATTTCGCGATCGTCCATTTCCCGACTTTCGCGTCGCATTTCGCGATCGACTGTTTCTCGTCGCATTTCGCGATCGTCCAAATCCCTTCTATCTTCGCGAGAATTAGCAACATAACTCGTTTTTTTAGAACCGGTACTCCACGGTTCCGAAGTGGACACTCGCGGTGCATCATTTGCTGTCGCCATTCTCACTTCCCTGCGTCTTCCGAGCACTTGGTCGAGAAATTTATTGAAATCTGAGTAATCGCTAAAATCGATATCTTCCGCAGGCTTTTTGCGGCTAACTTTGTTGTTTCCCCAACTTGTAAAATTGGGAAGTTTTACGCCTTGTTTCCCTTGAAATCCCTTTTGTTTCCAGAATTTACTAAACTGGTCGTATTGAGCACGCTTTTCGATGTCTGAAAGAATATCGTAGGCTTCATTAATATCTTTAAACCTATCTTCTGAAGATTTGTCCCCCGGATTTACGTCAGGGTGCAACTGTCTCGCGAGTCGTCGATAGGCTTTTTTTATCTCATCAGCCTTAGCATCTCTGGGTACTCCCAGAATTTGATAGTAATTACGAAAGTTTTGCATAATTGGAGAAGGAAGTTCGGCAACGGATTGTGTAACGGATGTAACGGATGTAACGGATAGAAGGAAGAGTATCAATAAACATTCGATGGGGAGGGAGGGCGGGTTTAGCCGTTATAAACTAGCTTGTTTCATGTATTTTTAGCTAAACCCGCCCCTACAAGATACTATTGTTTTTTCGCAATGACCTATTTATAGCAATCCTATTTGATTTGTAAATGATTTTTTTTTGCATAAACCGCAGAGGCGCAGGCGAATAGAAGAGTGGGGAAATAAAAAGCTTTGAGAAGTTGCAGGAAAAGAGCCGTCATATATTCTTAGAATTAAAACCTGCTCTTTTCCTTCTTACTTCTTCCTTCTTCCTTCTTCCTTCTTCCTTCTTCCTTCAATTACAGCCAATCATCATCATCATCCCAGTCGTCGCTTTGGTTTTGATAGGGGCGAGTCGGGCGATTAGTGCTGGTTCTGCGATCGGGTGTGCGATCGTAGGATCGATCGCGATCTGGCATCCGATCGCGATCGTAGGGGCGATCGGGAATTGGATCGACAGTCGATCGCCTGTACGGCTTAGCATTCGTATAATAGCTGCTGTCATCACTGCGTCGCTTCGTACCATCGCCCGTAAAAGTCCGCTTCACAGACTCAAAGAAATCATCATCATCGTCATCCTCAGCAAAAGCTGAAACTTCGCGGTTCAAATCGTAAAGAGCATCTTGCAAATCCGAACCAACTTGGTCAACTCCCCGCTCGTCGTTGCGTTCCAAACTGTCTCGCAATTCCCGAATTAACGTTTCAATGCGCTGGCGGCTTCTTTGAGCAAACTGCATTCCGCGATCGAGTGCAACTTCCCGCAATTGTCGCTCAGCTTGATAAGCCAAAGCTTCAGCACGATTGCGTTTTTCCACCCTTTCCCGCTGCAACTTATCAGCTTGAGCAAACTGTTCCGCATCGCGAATCATTTGATTCACTTCCTGCTGACTCAGCGTCGAAGCACCTTGCACAGTAATGCTTTGTTCCCTGCCGGTAGTTTTGTCTAAAGCAGTTACCAACAGCATCCCGTTAGCATCAATATCAAAAGCAACTTGTACCTGGGGAATCCCTCGCGGTGCCGGCGGAATTCCAGTTAGTTTAAACCTTCCCAAAGACTTATTATCTCTACCTAATTCCCGTTCCCCTTGGATGATGTGAACTTCTACCACAGTTTGGTTGTTTTCAGCAGTCGAAAAAATGTCCGATCGCCTAACTGGAATAGTAGTATTGCGAGGAATCAATTTTTTCATCACCCCGCCGATAGTTTCCAAGCCCAGAGAAAGCGGCGTCACATCCAACAGCAGCACATCGCGGACATCCCCGCCCAAAATCCCCGCTTGAATTGCAGCACCCACCGCCACAACCTCATCGGGATTCACATTTTGATTCGGTTCGCGATCGATCAAACTGCGAACAATTTCCTGCACCAAAGGAATCCGAGTCGAACCGCCAACCAACACAATTTCATCAATCCGAGAAGGACTCAAATTTGCATCAGCCAAAGCTTGTTTCACCGGCCGCCGCAGCCGCTGCACCAAATCGGTGCACAGCCCCTCAAATTGACCGCGAGTTAGTCGCGTTTCCAAATGCAAAGGCCCATCTTCATTAGCATCAATAAACGGCAAATTAATTTCAGTAACACCAACTCCCGAAAGCTCAATTTTAGCTTTCTCAGATGCTTCGATCAAGCGCTGCAAAGCTTGGCGGTTTTTGCGTAAATCCACCCCTTCTTTTTCTAAAAATTGTTCAGCCAACCAATCAACAATTTTCTGGTCAAAATCATTGCCACCCAATTGAGTATCGCCGCTAGTTGCTTTGACTTCAAATACTCCGTCTCCCACGTCTAAGATAGATACATCAAAAGTACCGCCGCCCAAATCAAAAACTAAAATAGTTTGACTTTCTCGCCTTTCCAAACCGTAGGCCAAAGAAGCCGCTGTCGGTTCATTTAAAATCCGCTTCACATCAAGTCCGGCAATTCTGCCAGCATCCCGCGTCGCCTGTCGCTGCGAGTCGTTGAAATAAGCGGGAACAGTGATTACAGCCCCCGTGACTTCTTGTCCGAGATAGCGGCTAGCTTCATCGGCCAATTTCCGCAACACCATCGCCGAAATTTCCTCTGGGGCGAAATCTTTTTTCAGGCGAGGGCATTTGATTTTGATGTTTCCGTTGTCGTCGCGGCGAGTTGTGTAAGGGACGCGCTTTGCTTCTGGAGTCAGTTCGGTATATTTGCGTCCGATGTACCGTTTGACGGCGTAAAAGGTGTTTTGGGGGTTAAGAACATTTTGGCGTCTGGCCATTTGTCCGACAAGGCGTTCTCCTTCCTTGGTGAAAGCAACCACCGAGGGAGTTGTCCGCATCCCTTCTGCGTTGGCAATCACAACCGGTTTGCCGCCTTCCATGACAGCTACTACTGAGTTTGTCGTTCCGAGGTCAATGCCAACTACTTTTCCCATACGTCCGTTGTCTCCTGTGGCGTTGTGTCTAGCTTTTTCAATATAAGCGTTAAGTACGATCGCATTTATTGTACCTTGTCGAGCCACGGGGCTGCGGGCGGTTCTCTCACTCGTGGCTGAGGCTGCGATGAGACGGGGGCGCGGCGGGTTGCAGGTGGGTGTAGGTTGGGTTGGCGCGAACCGGCAGCTTTGTCGAATCAGCATTATGTGTTGGCTTGGGTTTCAAGGGCGCAACCTAAGCTCTTTAAACTAGAATATAAAGTAAATTTAAGGGGTTAATTATTATGCAAAGTATTAAAGTGCGATCGCGCGTTGGTTCCGACGGGATGCTGCATTTGCAAATCCCCGGTGGTATCAAAGATACAGAGTTGGAAGTTATTGTAATTTTCCAGCCCATAACACCAGCAACTGAGGCTAAAACCCCGGAAGATTTAGGCTGGCCCCCCGGTTTTTTTGAGAGAACTTTCGGGTGCTTTCAGGATGAACCTTTAGTGCGGGGAGAACAAGGGGAATATGAAGAGCGAGAGGAATTGCTATGATTTATATTTCGGTAGGGTGCTTGTGGCGCACCTTACAAAAACTATGAAACTATGAAATCGATCGCCTACAATCAAAATCAAAAGCTCGCTTTCAACAATGACTGCAATCAAAATAACACCATGAAATTCTCCCTAGATGTAGAAAACAATCCCACTGGCTGGCCAGACCATACTCAACTACCCGAATCTGACGGTACTTTTGTGAAAAACTTTCAAGAACATCCCCAAAGCATCTTACTAACCGATTCAATTACTCCCATTTTAGAAATAATTCATGCTGACGGGAACTATTGCATCGGTCAAGACAGCGGCATTTATTGGCGGTTGACTGACCCATTAGAAAAAGGTGCAGAAGCGCCAGACTGGTTTTATGTCCCCAATGTGCCGCCAACTATTGACGGTCAATTGCGCCGTTCTTACGTGATGTGGCAAGAATTTGTAGCGCCGTTAATTGTGTTGGAATTTGTATCGGGCAATGGTGCAGAAGAACGGGACAGAACGCCTTTATTGCGATCGGGTAAACAGGAAACTAAACCGGGGAAATTCTGGATTTATGAAAATGTGATCCGTCCGGCATTTTACGGAATTTATGAAGTGACCGAGGCGAGTGTTGAAGTTTACCATTTAGTAGATAATAGCTATCATTTAGTCCAGGCAAACGATCGCGGCCATTATCCGATCGCACCGTTAGGGGTGGAATTGGGAATTTGGCAAGGTACTTATCAAAATGCTGAGTTACCTTGGCTTCGCTGGTGGGACAGTCAAGGTAATCTGTTGTTAACGGGTTCTGAAAGAGCCGATCGGGAACAGCAAATAGCTCAACAAGAGCGCCAAAGAGCCGATCGCGCCGAAGACCAATTAGAGCAATTGCGCGCTCAACTGCGATCGGCTGGAATTGAACCGGAATTGTGAATTGTCTGCAAGGGATCTCGCCCCCATCAGAGCGCGGCGATCGCACCTAAAAACTTTACAATGGCGATCGGGAACAGCGATCGCTCCTATTGAAGTTAAAATTTAACAAAAGCTCAAAACAAATATATGGGACTCTTTGACAAAATTCGCGGCGAATTTATCGATATCATCCAATGGTTAGACAACACCAACGATACCATTGCCTATCGATTCGAGCGCCACCAAAACGAAATCAAACAAGGTGCTAAACTAACTGTACGACCAGGACAAATAGCAGTCTTTGTCAGCGAAGGCAAAGTTGCCGATGTCTTCGATCCTGGAATGCACGAACTATACACCCGCAACTTACCCGTTCTTAGCACCTTAAAAGGTTGGCCCTACGGCTTCAACTCTCCCTTCAAAGCAGAAGTCTACTTTTTTAACACCAAGATATTTACCAACCTGAAATGGGGAACCGCTAACCCTGTAATTATCCGCGATCCAGAACTCGGCCCAGTGCGAATGCGGGCTTTTGGAACCTACAACATTAAAGTTTCCCATCCCGAACAACTTTTAAAGCAATTAATCAGCACAGACGGACTATTTCAAGTAGATGAAATTAGCGAACAACTCCGCAATACAATAGTCAGCGCTTTTGCCAATTGGGTTGGTAATTCCCGCGTTCCCTTGCTGGACTTTGCAGCCAACTACACACAAATGGGCGAACAAATACGCATAGCCCTACAGCCAAATATCCAGCAGTTCGGGTTAGAATTAACTCAGATATTAATTGAAAATATCTCGATGCCGGCTGAAGTGGAAGCAGCACTCGACAAACGAGCCTCGATCGGACTTCTGGGAAATATGCAGCAATATACCCAATATCAAGCTGCTAATGCTATAGAAGCATCAGCCAATAACCCCAGCGGTGGCAATCAAGCATTAGAATTGGGCATGGGAATGGCAATGGGTCAACAAATGACAAATATGATGCAGCCGCCAGCATCACCAGCATCGCCAACACCGCCGCCACCGCCGCCAATAACACAAACTCAGTGGTACATTGCCCCCAACGGTCAACAATTAGGGCCCTTTGAATTGCATCAACTTCTGCAAAATGGTTTGACACATCAGGTAATAGTTTGGCGGGCAGGTTTGGACGGCTGGAAATTAGCATCGCAAGTGCCGGAATTAGCCTCTTTGTTGTCAACAGTACCGCCCCCGCCCCCACCAGCAGCAGCCTAAAATTTTGGATCTTTAGTTAATTGGCAATTGGTAGGTTTTCCCGATTACCGATTGCCAATTACCAGTTATAGCGGTTCTCAAGCGTCGTGAGGTATGCCCAATGACCTGTTTGGCCAATGACCTGTTTGCCATATACCCAGTGACACCTCATCTTTCTGAGAAATGCTATATATCACCAATAAACTATTATGAATACTTCTGAACCTGGTGTTAAACGTTTTCCCTGTCCTAGCTGCGGGGCTTATTTAGAGTTCAACCCCCAAGCAGGAAAGCTAAAATGTGCTTACTGCGGCTGGGAAGATGCAATTCCCCAAACTGCGGAAGAAGTAAAGGAGAATTCCTACGAACAATATCTAAAAAACGATCGCACGGCGCTGACAACTTTATCCACAACAGCCTTAGAAGTAAAATGCAATGATTGCGGAGCAAGTATTACTTTTGAACCGCCGAAAGTAGCGGGTAGATGCCCGTTTTGTGCTTCTCCAATTGTGACGCAACCTGTAAAAGCCAGCCCTAGGGTGCAACCAGAGGGAATTATACCCTTTGAAGTTACTGATAAACAAGCCAGAGAAAGCATTCAGAAGTGGCTCAGCAAGCGCTGGTTTGCTCCTTCTGCTTTGAAATCTATGGCGCAACAGGAGAAAATTCAAGGGGTTTATTTGCCGTTTTGGACTTACGACTGTTATACGGTGAGTTACTATAAGGGCGATCGGGGAGAGCATTACTACGTGACTGAGAGTTATACAGAAACTAATGCTAACGGCGAAACTGAAACTAAAACTCGCGAAGTCCAGCATACCAGATGGTGGCCTGCTTCTGGCAGAGTCGATCGCACTTTTGACGATATTCTGATTCCGGCGACAACTTCAGTCGATCGCCCGCGTCTGGATGCACTGGAACCTTGGCATCTCAAGGAGTCATTGCGCCCTTACAATTCTTCTTATTTAGCTGGGTTTGAAGCACAGCGATCGCAAGTTTCTCTCTCTCTAGGATTTGACTCTGCTAAAAATATCATGGCGGGTGCTATTCACTGGGATGTTTGTAGACATATCGGCGGCGACGAGCAGCGGGTTCACAGCGTTTCTACAGATTACAATGCTATCACTTTTAAGCATATTTTGCTACCAGTGTGGATGTGCGCCTATCGCTATCAAAACAAGCAATATCAAGTAATAGTTAATGCTCGCACCGCCGAAGTTCAAGGCGAACGTCCCTACAGTGTTTGGAAGATTACTGCTGCTGTGGTTAGCGGTGTCGTACTTGCGGGTGTGATGTACCTATTGTTTAGTGGTAATTGGAGATATCTCCCTATTCCCGGCCTACCCGATCCCGAATCCCAACCAACCTCCTTTGTGGATGAAAGCGCAAGATTCTCGGAAAAACCCGGTTTCTGAGTTGTCGTTGCGTGGCCGAGAAACCGGGTTTTTTGCCAAGTTTTTCGATGAAAGCGCAAGATTCTCGGAAAAACCCGGTTTCTGATTCATCGTTGCGCGGCATCGCTTGCTAAACTATATTGCCAACATTCAACTCACCGAGACGCTTCAAAATACTCAGCACAGTGTACAAATCATTCCCCGGATTGAAAATGTAAAACTTCCGAGAAAAAGCGTACTGCGGTGTTTCCCCCTTAACTAATTTGACAAATAGAAAATCTGCCCCATTCATTAACAAACCGTAAGTAGGTCGATCGCCCGTCACACTACCTAACATATAAGCTAATAACTGCGGAATACCGACTTCCAAAGAAAATGCCGCTTTCTTAGATTCGATAACTACTACCCAAAACTCCTGAAACAAAGCCAAAACATCCATTTGTCCCCTGACAATTAGTCCTTCATCTTCGTCAATAATTTCTACAGATTTTTCGGAAGTAACGTGAAAAGGAGCAAGATAAAAATCAGCTAAATCTAAAAACGGAGACAGTACGACCATTTTGACTGTATTTTCTAGAAGTGGCGGATGTTTGAGCAAATTCCTGTAACTTGCTTTCACTCTGTCTAGTCGCTGTTTTTCAGCATCAGTTATTTCTGGCAAATCATCTTGCCACTCCCGAAAGAATTGGTCATCCTCAACCCACTCAATTTTGAATTGGGCTTCCAAATCATTTATTGCAACATTTCTAGCTTGAATTGTTTGTGCCATGAATTTAACTTTTTTAAGCAATTGTTTTGATAATTTATAATAGCAAAACTTAATAAGGCGCGAAGAGAAGAGAAGAGGAGACAGCAGTGCTCGTCGTGGCCGAGAAACCGGGTTTTTTGCCAAGTTTTTCGATGAAAGCGCAAGATTGTCGGAAAAACCCGGTTTCTGACTCGTCGTTGGTGGCCGAGAAAATGTAACGACTTGTAACGTATAATTAAGGCGAAGCGAACAGAGGGCAGTAGTATTAAATGCGAGTTGCGATCGCCGGAGCCGGCTTAGCAGGACTATCCTGTGCAAAATATCTCACCGATGCGGGTCACACCCCCATCCTCCTAGAAAGTCGGGACGTACTCGGCGGCAAAGTAGCCGCTTGGAAAGATGCAGACGGCGACTGGTACGAAACCGGCCTCCACATATTTTTCGGTGCATACCCAAATATGCTCCAACTATTCAAAGAACTAGACATCGAAGACCGGCTGCAATGGAAAGAGCACTCGATGATTTTCAATCAGCCGGAAACGCCCGGAACCTATTCGCGCTTTGACTTTCCGAATATTCCGGCCCCCTTCAACGGCCTTGTGGCTATCCTCAGAAACAACGATATGCTCACCTGGGGCGAAAAAATCAGTTTCGGCCTCGGTTTGGTTCCGGCGATACTTCAAGGCCAGAAATACGTCGAAGAAATGGACAAATACTCCTTTTCCGAGTGGCTCAAAAAGCAAAATGTCCCCCCCAGAGTCGAAAAAGAAGTATTCATCGCCATGTCCAAGGCGCTGAATTTTATCGACCCCCACGAAATATCTGCAACCATTCTGCTGACAGCCCTCAACCGCTTCTTGCAAGAGACAAAAGGCTCGAAAATGGCTTTTTTAGACGGCCCCCCTACAGAGAGGTTGTGTCAGCCGATGGTAGACTACATAACTGAGCGCGGTGGCGAAGTCCGGCTGAATGCACCCATCGGGGAATTTTTGCTCAATGATGACAACACGGTGCGCGGTTTCCAGATTCGGGGTGTCAAGGGGGCAGAGTCAGAAGTTCTGACGGCTGATATTTACGTTTCGGCGATGCCGGTTGACCCGCTGAAGTTGATGATGCCGAAACCTTGGGCCGAAATGGGTTATTTCAAAAAGCTCGAAGGTTTGGAGGGTGTACCGGTGATTAATGTACACTTGTGGTTCGATCGCAAGTTAACAGATATCGACCACTTGCTGTTCTCGCGATCGCCCTTGCTGAGCGTCTACGCCGACATGAGCAACACCTGCCGCGAATATGCCAACCCAGACAAATCCATGCTGGAACTGGTACTCGCACCGGCCAAAGACTGGATAGGCAAATCTGACGAAGATATCGTCGCAGCCACAATGGTCGAGTTAGAAAAACTCTTTCCCGACCAAATCCCAGAACCCGCCAAACTGCTCAAATATCACGTAGTCAAAACCCCACGTTCCGTCTACAAAGCCACTCCCGGCCGTCAAGAGTGCCGTCCCACCCAAACCACTCCCATTAGCAATTTCTATCTAACGGGGGATTATACAATGCAGCGTTATCTTGCGAGTATGGAAGGTGCTGTGCTTTCTGGTAAGCTGACAGCGCAGGCTATTTCAACGGCCAATAACAAATGAAAAATTAAGAATTTTTCATAAATACTGGGATTTGCGCGCGGGCGACGTGAAACCGGGTTTTTAGCCAAAATATTTGCTGAAAACCCTCAATCTCGGTTCAAAAACCAGGTTTCTCGGTTCGGATGCGTCATTCCTAAAGACGTAAAAGAATCTCCCGTTGTCTCAACGGGGGAATGTCAGTTCTAATCTTTAAATTTCTTATTCTCGGATGCTGCAACTGTCAAAACTCCAGTGCATGAGAACTCTGGCTTCTTTGGAAGAATCCTACGAATTGTGCCGCCAAGTCACAGCGAGTTATGCCAAAAATTTTTATTTAGGCACTCAACTCATGCCCGAAGCCAAGCGTCGGGCTATCTGGGCGATTTACGTTTGGTGCCGCCGCACCGACGAACTCGTAGACGGGCCAGGTTCTGAGGCCACAACCCCTGAAACTCTAAATCTGTGGGAAAAACGCCTAGAATCATTGTTTGCCGGCCATCCCCACGACGATTACGACGTGGCTTTGGTGGATACCTTGTCTCGTTTCCCGATCGACATTCAGCCGTTTAGAGAGATGATTGCGGGCCAGCAAATGGACTTGTACCGCAGCCGCTACGAAACTTTTGAAGAGCTCAATCTTTACTGTTATCGAGTAGCGGGTACTGTCGGGCTGATGTCGATGTCTGTGATGGGTGTAGACGAATCGAACCGGGCTGCCAACTGGAATTGGCACTGGGGAAATAAAATTCCCAAGGAAGAAGCAATCGCCCTCGGTATAGCCAAGCAGTTAACTAACATTCTGCGCGATGTGGGAGAAGATGCCCGCCGCGGCCGCATTTACCTGCCCTTAGAAGACTTAGCGCTGTTTAACTACACCGAAGAAGATTTATTCAACGGTGTGATTGACAACCGCTGGCGGGAGTTGATGAAGTTTCAAATCCAGCGAGCTCGCAAATTATACGCCAGCGCCGAGCCCGGAATCAAAGTTTTGAGTCCCGATATCCGCTGGACAGTTTGGGCTGCTACGATGTTGTACAGCAGAATCTTAAATGCGATCGAACGGAATCAGTACGATGTTTTCCAGAAGCGGGCTTATGTCAGCAATTCTCAGAAATTGCTGTGTCTCCCCGCCGCTTGGATAAAGTCAAAAGTGCTTTAGCCTCCGGCAATATTGCTTCGATATCAGTCCGCGCCGGCGGACTTTGTTATGGCGCATCAAAATTCTCTTCGGAGGGCTGATTTTTGCTTTCCAGCAATTGTTTTTCCTGCTGGAGTTTGGCTTCTAAATTTTGAATTTGTTCGCGGCGGGCTTCAAGTTCGATCGATCTCCGAGACAATTCTTGACTTTGCAAAGTGAGAGATTGGCGGCACTCTTCTGCTTTCTGGGCTTCTTGCTGCCAAAAATCGGGAGTAAAGCCTGTGGTTAAATACTTTTCAACTAATTCTAGCACCCAGTTTGTAGCTGTTTGAACCTGCAAAATGTGGCGATTTTCGCCAATATCTGCTAATACTAGCATTCCTTCATTTAACACATTTTGATTACAATTTGGCGGCACTATCAAGACAGTTTGTTCGGGAAGAATAGCCCAAGTCTCATCAGCATTTTGACAGGCCAGTAATTGCAGACTTATTTCACCTAAAATATCCTTCTTTTGTACTTGGGCTAAATATAGCATAGGGGTTATTGGTTATTGGTTGTTTGTTATTGGTTATTGGTTATTTGTTATTGGTTATTGGTTGTTGGTTGTTGGTTATTGGTTATTGGTTATTTGTTATTTGTATATCTCGCTTGTGGCCGAGACTCGATCCCCCTCGCATCCCCATTTTTAAGGGGAATTAGGGGGGATCGAGAGGATGGGGACTCAGATAGAAGACTGATACTACCTTGACTGTAGAATTTAGATGCGCCTCAACTTAGCTGTCAACTTTCAACTGTCAACAATCAACCGTTAACTATTAAAACAACTTTAGCCGATCGCGCAAAATCTCCGCTTGTTTCTCCGCTTCAGCCAAAGCATCCCGCGCCCCCTGAACCACATCAGGAGTAGCCTTATCCACAAACTTCTGATTAGTCAAACGCGCCGCAGTATGCTTAATTTCAGCTTCCACCTTGCTCAACTTCTTCTCTAATTTACCGCGCAAAGCCACCAAATCCACCACCCCAGCCAGAGGAATCAATACTTGTACAGTACCGACAACCCCAGCAATTGTCTGTCCCAAATCTCCATCCAAACTAGCAGTAACAGTCAGATTTTCCACCTTAGCCAAATCTTTGATGTAAACGCTTCCATCCGAGAGAATTTGGCGTTCCTTCTCGCTTTCGCTTTGCAAAATCGCCGTCACCTTCAGACTCGGTTTGATATCAGAATCTGCCCGCAAATTACGAATAGTGCGAATTGTCCCGAACAACAACTCAAACTGCTGTTCTAATTCTGGATCGATCAGCGAGATATCCGCTTCAGGATAAGCTTGCAAAGCCAGACATTCATCCTCGCCAGTTTGAGTCAGAGTGTGCCAAATTTCCTCAGTAATGTGCGGCATAAAAGGATGCAGCAATTTCAGAATTCCTTCCAACACAAAAGCAAAAGTTTGCTGCGCGACTTTCTTAGAATTGGGTTCAGCATCCTCCTGCAAGCGAGATTTGACTAACTCAATATACCAGTCGCAAAAATCGCCCCAAATAAACTCGTAAAGATTCTTAGCCGCTTCTCCCAAGCCGTAAGTTTCCAAAGAATTGCGACTTTGTTGCACAACTTGATGATAGCGAGAAAGAATCCAGCGATCGCACAATTCCAAACTACCGCCTTCTACAGCCGGACTTCCCAACTGCTGCGGAGTCTGTCCCTCCAGATTCATCATCACAAACCGGGCCGCATTCCACAGCTTATTTGTGAAATTCCGGGAAGCCTCGACTGATTTCGATTCATCAGTTTTGCGATCGTACTCCATGCGAATATTCTGCCCGGCCCCTACCACTTCCTTAACCAAAGTGTAGCGCAAAGCATCAGTCCCGTACTTACCAATTAACAGCAGCGGGTCAATACCGTTATTTTTACTCTTAGACATTTTTTGACCTTTTTCATCCAACACCAAACCGTGAATGTAAACAGTATCAAAAGGCATCTTTTCAGTAAAATGTCCGGCCATCATAGTCATTCTAGCCACCCAGAAAAAGATGATATCAAAACCAGTCACCAGAGTAGTTGTGGGATAGTAAAAATCGAAATCCTGAGTTTTTTCCGGCCATCCCAAAGTAGAAAAAGGCCACAACCCAGAAGAAAACCAAGTATCCAATACATCTGGATCTCTGACCAACTCAACATCTTGCCCAAATTTAGCCGCAGCTTTTTCCCTAGCCTCAGCTTCAGTTTTCGCCACCACAAAAGGAGTCGTGTCAGTAATTTCGCCGTGAGTTTCGCTAACAGCATACCAAGCCGGAATCTGGTGTCCCCACCACAATTGGCGGGAAATACACCAATCTTTCAATTTCACCAACCAATCGCGATAAACCTTTGTCCATCTGTCAGGAACAAATACAGGTGAATTACTTTTATCTAATGCTTCTAGCGCGCGTTGAGAAAGCGGATCTATTTTTACAAACCATTGAGTAGATATCAACGGTTCGACGGGAACTTTGCCGCGTTCACTATAGGGAAGTGTGTGCTTGTAATCTTCTATTTTAACTAAAAACCCGTCAGTTTCTAACCGCTTCACCACATTTTTTCTGGCAACAAATCGGTCTTGTCCTTGGAACTCTCCGGCATTTTCATTTAAAGTGCCGTCCTTGTTCATGATGTTGATAAACGGCAAATTGTGGCGCTTGCCCATCTCGAAGTCATTCGGATCGTGGGCGGGAGTCACTTTGACACAGCCAGTTCCGAAAGTTGGGTCAACTAATTCATCGGCAAAAATTGGAATTTCGCGATCGAGAATGGGCAAAGTCACAGTTTTACCGATAAGATGCTTGTAGCGATCGTCCTGTGGATTCACCGCCACCCCTGTATCGCCCAACATCGTTTCCGGCCGAGTCGTCGCCACTTCCAAATAACCAGAACCATCCGTCAAAGGATAGCGGAAATGCCACAAATGGCCCTCAACTTCCTGCTGGTCTACCTCCAAATCCGACACAGCAGATTGACTCGCCGGACACCAATTCACCAGGTAATTACCGCGATAAATCAGCCCCTCATCGTACAGGCGGACAAACGCTTCTAAAACCGCAGCGGATAAGCCTTCATCCATCGTAAAGCGTTCACGCGACCAATCGACAGACACGCCCAAACTGCGTAATTGATTAGTAATAGTATTGCCCGATTCAGCTTTCCACTCCCAGGCCCGTTCCAAGAATTTTTCTCGGCCTAAATCGTGGCGAGTTTTGCCTTCTGCTTTGAGTTGCTTTTCGAGAATAGTTTGAACTGCAATGCTAGCATGATCCGTTCCCGGCAACCACAGGGTATTGCGTCCAGTCATGCGGTGATAGCGGACGAGGACATCAATCAGCGTCTCTTCAAAAGCGTGTCCCATGTGGAGGCTGCCGGTGACGTTGGGCGGCGGGATAACTACGCAGTAAGGTTCGCCGCCTTTTTCGGGGTCAGCTTTGAAGGTTTGGTTGTCTTCCCAGTATTTTTGCCACTTGGCTTCGGTGGCTTGGGGGTCGTATTGCGGGGGTAGGTTTGCGGTCATGGTGGCTTGAGAGTTTGATCTTATTTAAGATTGTGCCATAGCGGGGGGAAGAGAAGAGGTTTGAACCGCAGAGGGCGCAGAGGGCGCAGAGGGAAGAGTGTGGGGAGGGTTTTGGATTATGATTGTGATTATTGGTTTGAGAAGAGGAGAGAAGAGAGTTGGGAGAGGAGCTTAATGAGTTGACTTATGCGGTGATTGGGGCGGCGATGGAGGTTCATAAAGAGTTGGGGCCGGGGTTTTTGGAAGCGGTATATGAGAATTCGTTGCGTGAAGAACTCTCGCGCCGGGGAATTCCTTTTGAACCTCAACCTACAGTAAATGTAACTTATAAAGGTGTTGTGGTTGGGGAAGGCAGATACGATATGCTGGTTGCCAACACTATCGTAGTTGAATTAAAGTCAGTCCAAACTATACTTTCTATTCATGAGGCTCAAGTTATCTCCTACCTCAAAATGACTGGTTATCCTCTAGCCCTTCTCATCAACTTCAATGTCCGCTTTTTAAAAGAAGGAATCCGCCGCCTCATCCTCTCCTAACAAACCTTCTCATCCCTCCCCTCTCTGCGAGCTCTGCGCTCTCTGCGGTAAAATCCTCTTAATCTCTATTTCACCTCCTTATAATCCACCCCATAACTCGTATCTCTCCCCGACAAATACGTCGTTTTCCCCGTTAAAGTCTCCAGAGTTTTTTTCGTTTCAGCCGAAGTAATCGAATTCAGCGGCACGCCTAACTTGCTAGCCAAGCCAGCCGCCACGCCTACACCTTGTCCTTGATAAATATTCACCGTCGCAATTCGCCCGACAGATACCGCCATACCGACATAACCGGACGATCGCCCGACAATGGCTAAATTCTTGACTTTGCTAGCCAAAGCGCTTTCTATGCCAAAATTATACACTGGCAGCGGCGGAATTCTCGCAGATAAATTCTTGACTCCGCCCCGCATATCGAAATCGTAGGAAAAACTGCCGATCGACTTTTCAGGTACTGTTCCCCCTTTGATAATCTCCTGGCCCGTCAGCGGATCTACCACATCGCGAACGTTCAAAGTTTGCCTGATATAAATCTCGTCTGGAAGAAATACTCTCACATCTTTACCAGACTTCTTTTGTAGCCAGTATTGGAGAAATGACATTTCTCTAATCATTTCAGGAGTCGGTTTTCTGCCGTTAGCTTCCATCTTCATGATTTGGTCAACTTGGTATTTAAACAGAAACCCGTTCCAAGACAGCACATTTTTGTTATAAACGCAGACATTGCCTTTATCAAAAAAGAATCCTTTATTTTGACTGAAGGGCAGCTTTCTGTCTATGTGATACGCTGCACCTATAGCTACGCTTCTAATGTCGTAGCCGTCTGTATATGGCTGATAAATCGTACTCCAGAAATTTCTCATCCAGAATTTTGTACTAGCCGGATCTTTATATTTCATAATGCTTTCTTTTATTTTTTTTACCAAAGGCCTATTGTATAGAATTTCATCTTCTATGCTGCGGAACTCGGACATCGTTATCCCTGTAATTCTCGGAACTACAGAGACAGCTAAAGTTTCATTTTTGGATTTTATATTTTGAGATTGATATCCTGTATAATAAGATAATCCTGCTTTTCTTGCCAATTCGGCGTCTTGAGTTACGTCAATAAAAGAGTTGGCTTTAATTATTAGATTGCTGCCTTTTACTTCGGCATATTCAATTTTTTTGTCTACGACGCGGGGAGTAAGAGTTGAGTTGGAAATAACTTTGACTCCTGCGGCGGAAAGCATCTGTTTGAGAGCTCGATCTGCCTTTTTTGGATCTAAGCAAGATTCGGGCGCATTTGCTTTATCTAAGAATTCCTTAAAACATTGGGCGTAAGGTTGGCGGTACCAATCGGGGATTTTATCTACATCGATGTAAGCTAAACCGCCGCGGGTGAGTAAGCCGCCCAAAGGAGCACTTGCGTAGTTCGATCGCACGATCGCAACTTTGCCCTTTGCGCCTAAAGTTTTCTTAGCCCATATCGCCGCACATATCCCCGGTACTTCATCACCATATACTACTACATCGAATGTTTGCTCCGGTGATTTTTTGGGAGGTACCGGAGGCGGGCTGCTGGATTTTTGCTGCAGAGTTCCATTGTCTAAGGTGGCACTTGCTGGGTTTCTATTTGCGATATAATTTTCTATTTCTCTGAAAGCCGGATAATTCAGTAAAAGTTTTAGGGCGGCAAAGATGATTGCAATTGAAGCTAGTTTCTTGAAAGTAGAGAGCATTCAGTTGACTCGTGGATAAATTTGCAATACCTGATAGGGAAGTTCAGGGTTTACGGAATTGAATATAGCACGTTTAGATTGTTTCGACACAGTTTTAAATTTTCCGGGAACTGTGGTAAACGAATCTTCTCAACCCAAACCTGGTGATGCTGTCCTTGGCAGCCAAAATGCTACAATTACATGAATTACCAATTTAAACATAAAAAACATGACTTTTGAAGCGGTTTTAAATCTTGTTAAGCACTTGTCTCTAGCCGAAAAGTTACGATTGATTAAGTGGATTGTTCCTGAAATAGAACGAGAATTAGTTGTTCGGCAGACTCCCCGCAAATCATTGTGGGGTTTATGTGCTGACTTGGGAATTGCACCTTCTGCCGCTGATATAGATGAAGTTCGCAGCGAAGAATGGGCGAATTTCCCAAGGGAGGATTTCTAATGCTGCGTGCTGTAGCGGATACTCATGCTGTAATCTGGTATATCTTTGCCGATTCACGACTTTCGGTGACTGCTAGAACGACAATATAAGAGATAGCTGCCGAGGGAAATCAGGTGGCTTTTTCATCAATTACATTAGCAGAAATTGTCTATCTGAGCGAGAGAGGGCGGATTAATTCAACTACTCTCGATCTATTATTGAGAGAAGTTGAGAGCGATGATGCCTTATTGGTTGAAATTCCTTTCGATCGCAATATAGCTTTGAGTTTAAGGCAAGTTGACCGATCGCAAATTCCCGATTTGCTTGATCGCATTATTGCTGCTACTGCTTTGTATCTTAATGTACCCGTTATTAGTCGCGATCGCCGGATTCAATTATCTAGTATAGACACAATTTGGTAAATCTGAGTCACTCGGCACAAGTTTAAATTTTCCGGGAACTGTTGTTAGCGGTTTTGCCTGTGTTACTGGTTTGGGAGGGCTATTGATGAGGGTAAGGATGGTGAGTGCGATCGCATCTCAGAGATATGGTGTCGGAAAGGGCGATCGGCTACAATAATTTAATCAATTAGGACTAAGGCAAAAAAAACTCGTTTCTCCGAAAAATTGTGGATAAAACCCAGAGATATTGACCCAGAAACCGGGTTTTTGACCCGTAGTGCGTAAGTTATGTCAATATTATTGAAAGGAAGAAGACAATAATTAAGGGTTAGCACAGATTTTTTTAGAACTTGCTTTTTGACATTTTTAAGTTTAAAATTATAGGTACTTGTGGATGTTGAGAACGGAGTCGCTTAAATAAAAAATTGTGGATAAATTATCGACCGCATTCCCAGCAGAGTATATCGCCTTCTTGGGTAAAGTATGGCAAGCCACCTCTGACAGTGATGGTGATGGAGAAGTCGTCTATCCCATCCTGGAGGCTAACCAAGATAAACTCAATCGTACCTTAGTTGCAATGTACCCCAATTGGGCTCACAACATTCTCTCCCAAGCCGCACCAGAAAAAGCTCGAAATGTTGCAATAGATTTGGTCAATTTCAGTGATTTATTCCAGTTGTTCCCTTTAGGCAACAGGGCTAGTCATCTAGACCTGGCGATTATTGGTTACGAATTAGCTTTAACCATCCTCACCCGTGCCGATTTTCCCCAAGATTGGGCAATGACTCAAAATAATCTGGCAGTTGCCTACAGGGACAAAATCACCGGCAACCGGGCTGAGAATATAGATGAGGCAATTAGTTGTTGTCAACTCGCTTTAGAAGCCTACAGTCGGGCCGATTTTCCCAAAAAATGGGCAAGCACTCAATATAATCTGGGACTTTCCTACAAGGACAAAATCACCGGCAACCGGGCTGAGAATATAGATGAGGCGATTAGTTGTTATCAACTGGCTTTAGAAATCTACACCCGTGCCGATTTTCCCGACAATTGGGCAATGACTCAAAATATGCTGGGACTTGCCTACAAGGACAAAATCACCGGCAACCGAGCTGAGAATATAGATGAGGCGATTAGTTGTTATGAACTGGCTTTAGAAATCTACACCCGTGCCGATTTTCCCGCCAATTGGGCAATGACTCAAAATAATCTGGGACTTGCCTACAAGGACAAAATCACCGGCAACCGAGCTGAGAATATAGATGAGGCGATTAGTTGTTATGAACTGGCTTTAGAAATCTACACCCGTGCCGATTTTCCCGCCAATTGGGCAATGACTCAAAATAATCTGGGACTTGCCTACAAGGACAAAATCACCGGCAACCGAGCTGAGAATATAGATGAGGCGATTAGTTGTTTTCAACTGGCTTTAGAAGTCTACACCCGTGCCGATTTTCCCAAAAATTGGGCAATGACTCAATATAATCTGGGACTTGCCTACAAGGACAAAATCACCGGCAACCGGGCTGAGAATATAGATGAGGCGATTAGTTGTTATGAACTGGCTTTAGAAATCTACACCCGTGCCGATTTTCCCGACAATTGGGCAATGACTCGAAATAATCTGGGACTTGCCTACAAGGACAAAATCACCGGCAACCGAGCTGAGAATATAGATACCGATGTTAAAATACTAGAGTTGCAACCGGAATATCTTTTGAACCAATGTGCCCAAGAAACTGGCTTTGACGAAACAGAACTAATCCGATGGATACACGCCCTTAACCGCAAAGGCCAAACTATTATCCAAGGCCCACCCGGAACCGGAAAAACCTTCATAGCAGAAAGACTTGCCAAACACTTAATCGGCGGCGGTGACGGTTTCTCAGACATAATCCAATTTCACCCCGCCTACACCTACGAAGACTTTATCGAAGGCATCCGCCCAATAACTCAAAACGGAAAATTAACCTACTCAATAGTTCCCGGTAGATTCCTAGAATTCTGCGAAAAAGCGGAAGCCCGTGAAGACACTTGCGTTCTCATTATTGATGAAATTAATCGCGCAAATCTGTCTCAAGTCTTTGGCGAGTTAATGTATCTCCTCGATGACCGGCAAGATACAAAACGCTCTATTATACTAGCCAGCGGTACACCCTTTAAGATTCCTACAAATGTCCGCATTATCGGCACAATGAATACAGCAGACCGTTCTATTGCCTTAGTCGATAACGCACTCCGTCGCCGCTTCGCATTCATTCCCGTTTATCCCAATTATGAAGTCCTGCGACAGTATCACCACAGAGAGGAAACAGGTTTCCCCGTTAATAAATTAACTAGCATTCTAGAAGATGTCAATCGCGCAATTAACAACAAACACTATGAATTAGGCATCTCCTTCTTTTTGACAAAAACCTTAGCTCAAGATATCCAAGATATTTGGCAAATGGAAATTGAGCCATACCTTGAAGAATACTTCTTTGATAACCTGGAAAAAATGGATGAGTTCCTCTGGGATAATATTAAGAATAAATTTGGCTATTGACAATCTAACGCCGTCATTAACGCCGATACCGTGGCGTTACTGCATCCACCACAATTATGAAAGCAAAATTCAGCCGAATTATCGAACTTACAGAATATCAATTAGCAACTTTTGAACAAGACTCAATCCCCGAATCAGTAGGACAGAAAATATACCATAATTATGCCAAGGAAATCGAGATAGAATTTCCCAACTTTAAAACAAAATATCAATGGCACTTAAAATCTAAAGGCAGAGTTGGCAACATTCCTATCACTCCAGAATTTCACATCGCCATCCGCCCAAAGGTTCCCATAAACAACCTCTTCGGAATGATTGACTATGCCTACAACCTTAAGATAAAATTTCCCCAAGGCTCGATTCAGTGCCAATCTTTAGAAGAAAGTTACGAGAGATTAGCTAACATTCTTGCCCAAAAAATTCTAGAACGCTGTCGCAAAGGATTATATCGCGATTACTTATCCAAAACACAAAGACTCGCCTACATTCGCGGTCGCGTCGATTTGCGGTCAGCCCTGCAAAAACCTTGGGATGTTAAACTAAAATGCCACTATAACGAACAAACAGGCGACATCGAAGATAATCAAATTCTGGCTTGGACACTTTTCATCATTGGCCGCAGCGGTTTGTGCGGTGAATCTGTTTCATCCACTGTGCGAAAAGCCTTTCACGCACTCCAAGGATTTGTTACATTAAAACCTTTTAAATCAGAAGCTTGTATTGATAGAAATTATCACCGTTTGAATCAAGATTATCAACTTTTACACGCCTTATGTCGATTCTTTTTAGATAACACAGGGCCCAGTCACGAAACAGGCGATCGCAAAATGCTCCCTTTTCTCATAGACATGGCTAAGTTATATGAACAATTTGTCGCTAAATGGCTCAAAGCAAATACACCCAAAGGCTTTTTTGTCAAACAACAACACCGAGTCACACATGACCAAAACTATTTCGATCGGATTGACTTACTGCTGTGCGATATTGCAACAAGTAAAGTCCAGTATGTCCTCGATACAAAATACAAAGCTCCCGATAAAGTAGCCAATAATGACATTCATCAAATAGTTGCTTACGCCAATGCCTTAAAGTGCCAAAATGCAATTATCGTCTACCCGCAAAACCTCAAACAGCCACTAGATATAAAAAATGACGATATCCGAGTTCGCAGTCTAACTTTTTCCCTAGATAGCGACCTCCATGAAGCCGGAAAAACCTTCTTAACCTCTCTACTTCCAAACACCTTCCCCTAACTCTACTCTGCGCCCTCTGCGCCCTCTGCGGTTCATTTTTCCACAAAAAAAGAGGCGCAATTGCGCCTCCCAAATCTTTCATGTCTGCGTTCTAAACACTAACAGCCACTTTCGCTTCTTTTGCAGTCAACTTCTCGTAAGTCGCCCGCATCTTCAATCCGACTAACACTTGGAACAAACCAGTTCCATTGTTGGAACCTGGATATTCGCGGTGCTGGAGCAACAGGTGAGTTAACTCGCCTTCATACTTCGCAGAAGTCTTGCTCAAATGGCTTTCGATGTAAATAACTTCTTCGAGATTCTCGAATTGACCATCTACTTCCAAAATCGAGACTTCGTGACCGTAGAAAGCATCGGGCCCGTAGTACATCTTAATTCCGGGATAGGAACAAGTTAGCTTGCGGCCGCAAGGAACCCAGTTAATTGTTGAACCTTCGTCAAACAAATACGCAGGCTCAAAATTGGCGATGCCTTCGCGCTGGATCATCTGCACGCGCAGAACCTTCCGCTCTTTGTCATCTTTGATCAAGTTGGTCGGCAACACTTGAATTACCACATCAGCATATTGCTTTTGCGGGTCGATGTAGGCGGTAAAATCCGGTTTGCGAGCATTGATCGCAAACAGCACGTCTTCGTAACGGTGGCCCCGTTCCGCCATGTCGCGCTGGATTTTCCAAGCAATTTTTACCTCGTCGCTGATATCGAGGTAGACGCTGAAGTCGAGGAGCGATCGAACTCGCTCGTCGTACAGGGGATGCAGCCCCTCAATCACAATCACGTGATTCGGCTCTACCCGCTCAGGAGGATCGAGCAGACCAGTTTCGTGGTTGTAAATCGGCTTGTCGATCGCCCGACCTTCTTTGAGAGCCTTCATTTGCTCAGCCATCAGGTCAAAATTGTTGGCTCTGGGGTCAAGGGCTGTAATCCCTGTTTCCTTGCGCTGCTTGCGATCGAGACAATGATAGTCGTCGAGGCAGATTACAGTCACGAAATCTTCCCCGAACAAATCTGTCAATCGGCGTAAAAAAGTAGATTTTCCGCATCCGGAATCTCCGGCAACGCCAATTAAAACCACGCGATCCGGCTTACTGGTCATAGTTTCCCTCTAACAAAATCAATGTTTACTAACTAACTCAAGTCTAGATTCCACAAAATTTCAGCCCGCAGGTAGCGGCAAGCAGGCTTTGTGCTGCTGTGCTACCCCGAGAGGATCGAGTTCTCACCAGCATACAGCAGTGAGTTGACTGCCTGCCCGGGCAGACCCAAGCAATCTTCAAGGCAAGTAATTAATACTAACTTTAGTGGTTAATCTTACCAGAATGCGTTCGCCCCCTACAAGCTCAACCTCATTAAACTGCTCGAATCTTCCTTTCTCTGGTCGGGCGCTCCCCAAATCAGAATGACTTATCGGGGCAGATCCCCCGATCGGGTAAAATATTGGCAGTACGCAGACAACAATAGCTATAGGTCAACAGCCGAACGCAATAGGGCTCGGTGAGCGCGGCGTTCGGCTAGTAGGGATTTGATACGCGAGCGATCGCAACTTCAACACTCCTGCCGGCGTGGCGAGGCCCAGAAATTGGCGCGGCCAATTAGTCCCGATGGCCTTAAGAAAAAAGTAAATTGAGTCTAACGTCACATTCTCTTTCTTTATAACTCTGTATCGTGAAGGAAAATCAACAAATGTACAGCCCAAGCATATCTGGTGTAGCGGCCAACTCAGAATCAGGCAGCCGCATCTTTGTTTACGAAGTGGAGGGTATGCGTCAGAATCAAGCAACTGACCAAACAAGTCACCCGATTCGCCGTAGTGGCAGCGTATTTATCTCCGTGCCCTACGATCGCATGAATCAAGAAATGCGAAGGATTATTCGCATGGGTGGCAAAATAGTCAGCATTCGTCCTTTAAATGGCGCTCCCGAAACTAATGGCAAAGTCGCACCAGAAGCAGGGCTACAGAGTCAGAAATCTGGAGAAAAAACTAAGCCCATGACTCAAGCCAAGGAAAAAGTTCAGGTTCCTGTTAACCTCTACAAGCCGGCCAATCCCTATATTGGTAAGTGCATTTCTACAGAAGAAATGGTCAGAGAGGGCGGCGAGGGCACAGTCCGCCACGTCAAATTTGACATTTCTGGAGGCAAGTTACACTATCTCGAAGGTCAAAGTATCGGGATTATTCCCGATGGGACGGATAAAAACGGCAAACCTCACAAAATTCGGCTTTACTCGATCGCCTCCACCCGTCACGGAGACGATGTAGACGACAAAACAGTCTCTCTGTGCGTCCGCCGCCTAGAGTACAAAAGCCCAGAAACTGGCGAACAAGTGTTCGGTGTTTGTTCAACTTTTCTCACCGGTTTGCAACCTGGAGATGATGTCAAAATCACCGGTCCCGTAGGCAAGGAAATGCTGTTGCCCGACGACGAGGAAGCCACCGTGATTATGATGGCTACCGGTACGGGTATTGCTCCTTTCCGCGCTTATTTGTGGCGGATGTTTAAAGAAAATAATCCCGATTACAAGTTCAAAGGTTTAGCTTGGCTGTTCTTTGGAGTTGCTTACACTCCCAACATTCTCTATAAAGAAGAGTTGGAACAATTGCAGCGCGAGTTCCCCGATAATTTCCGCTTGACTTATGCCATCAGCCGCGAGCAAAAGAGTGCTGACGGCGGCAAGATGTACATTCAAACCCGGATTAAAGAGAACGCAGACCAATTGTGGGAATTGGTTCAAAAGCCGAATACTCACACTTATATCTGCGGTTTGAAGGGGATGGAAGGCGGAATTGATGAGGGAATGTCGGCCGCGTCTAGCAAGCACGGTGTTGACTGGGCTGGCTATCAGAAACAGTTGAAGAAAGAGCACCGTTGGCACGTTGAAACTTATTAATGTGTTACCTGATTTAATCTGATTTGTAGGGTGGGCTTGGCTCGCCCTACAATTGTTTTTAGGGCAATTATATCCGACTTGTAATATCATTTCCGGTTACACCGGAATGATGTTGACTGTTGACGGTTGACAGTGAACAGTGAACAGTGAACAGTGAACAGTGAACTCGAATTTACTATTCCGATGCTAACGGATTTGATATAAGGTAGGGAATTCGTACCCTACAATACTATTTTGATTGCTCCGGTACAGGAATAGCCTACAATGGTTGTGGCTTAATTGAGTTTCAACGGGTCAAAGTCGTGGCTTTCAAAATTGGTTTGCTAGGTTTGGGTACAGTTGGCGCGGGAACAGCAGAGATTTTGCTCTCCCCAGATGGCCGCCATTCGCTGTTGCAGGAATTGGAAATCTATCGGGTGGGAGTGCGCGATATTTCTCGAACTCGGTCTTTACAATTGCCAGAAAATGTGCTGACAACTGACCTAGAGGCGATCGCAACTGACCCGGAAATTGATATTGTAGTAGAACTGATTGGCGGATTGGAACCGGCGCGATCGCTCATTCTGCAAGCGATCGCCAACGGGAAGCACGTAGTCACCGCCAACAAAGCAGTTATCGCCCGCTACGGTAGTGAAATCTTCGACGCGGCTAACGAAAAAGGCGTTTATGTGATGTTAGAAGCTGCTGTAGGCGGTGGCATTCCAGTCATTCAAACCCTCAAACAATCTTTAGGTGCAAACCGCATCAAAAGTGTGACCGGCATCGTTAACGGCACAACTAATTACATCCTGACGCGGATGCAGAGTGAAGGTGCAGACTTTGCCGAAGTGCTCGCCGACGCTCAGCAATTAGGTTATGCTGAAGCTGACCCTACAGCGGATGTAGATGGATTAGATGCGGCTGATAAAATTGCTATTTTAGCCTCGCTAGCTTTTGGCGGACGCATCAAATTAGCCGATGTTCACTGCGAAGGTATCAGACAAGTTAGTGCGGCGGATATTGACTATGCCGATAAGCTAGGATTTGTGATTAAGTTGTTGGCTATTGCTGAGGAAAAATCCCAAAGTTCCAAGCAAAATGGGGATGAAGAAGCGGAACTCCTCTCGATTCGAGTGCATCCTACTTTGGTGGCGAAGACTCATCCGTTGGCGAGTGTCAACGGTGTTTATAATGCAATTTTAATCGAGGGAGATGCGATCGGGCAATTGATGCTGTACGGGCGCGGTGCGGGCGCGGGGCCCACAGCTAGCGCGGTGGTATCGGATATTTTGAATGTGGCGGCAATCCTGAAAACCGAAACTGTTCCGATTCCCCATCCTTTGCTGAGTTGCACTCATCAACACTACTGCAAAATTGCTGAAATGCAGGAACTTGTGACTCGGTTTTACGCCCGTTTTCTGACGCGCGACTCTCCGGGGGTAATTGGTAAACTAGGGACTTGTTTTGGCAACCACAAAGTTAGTTTGGAGTCCATTGTGCAAACTGGAATTCACGGCAATTTAGCAGAAATTGTGGTGGTGACTCACGATGTGAGGGAAGGTAATTTTCAGCAAGCGCTTGCTGAAATTCGGGCGATGGAAGCTGTCGATAGTATTGCGAGTACCTTGCGAGTTTTGTAAGAATTCCACAAGGTTAATAGTCAGGACTTTAGTCCTGACTATTAACCTTTTTTAGATTGTTTTTAGTTTAGTACGGATCAATACAATTGGATTTTGTCGATCGCCCTACAGGAAGGCACTTGCTAGATGCTATCTACGAAAAGTTTGCCAAACCCCAACTACACGATACTTTCAAACCCAGCAATCCGTCAATTTACGTTCGGCACGAGCTAGGGCAAGTTGTGGATGGAAATTATATCATAGAAAAAGTCTTTGAAGACTCTGGTACTGGTTTTTATGCTGAAAGTCGCCTTCCCGTTTCTGGGAACAATCCGCCCGTGCTCGTGATTCGCGGCTACGGTTCTTGGTATCCTTTCGAGCGCGTTTTGGAAGATACGCCCGATGTATTTATGGCAAAACTAGAACGCCAATTAAAATCGGCGAAAACTGCGGGTGCTATTGATTGGATAAAACAGCAATTTCACAGCGGAAATCCGCCGGATGTCATCGGAGAAAGTTTGGGCGGCAAAGTTGCTCAGCAAATAGCCGCAAAATACCCGGATTATATTAGATCCACTGTAATTTTTAATTCTTTGGGGGTTTCGGAAAAGTTAGCTAAAACTTCCACCGCTAACAATGTTTTTCACTACTTTACTTTAGGCGAAAGGTATGCTTTCTGGGCAAATGAAGGCGATTACATACCGGGAACAATTTTTGTGATTTCCCAGAAAGGGGAAAACTGTTGTTACAAGCTAGAAGAGGCGATCGTCCGAATGGCGCGTTTTGAAGGCAAGTTTCTCAAAAGGCGCGCGATTGTGGCAATATTGGCTCAGTTGCTTTTGGTAAATAGACACAATGCGATCGTCCTCAACAAGAAAAAGCCGGTAGTCGTTCAGATCGATCGCGCTCAATTACAAACTTTCCGAAAAAGTCGCTTTGTTTAAACTCAGACCAAATTGCTTCAGGTAGCAGAGGGCTGATTTTCCCGCGCTGCGGCGGCGAGTACCAGACAAAGTGCCGCTATCGCTTTTTCCCACTCTTCCTTAACCGCGGCGGGTTCAACCTCATCAAAAGTGCTAACTAAGCGAGGGATCGATCTTTCTAATGCTTTGCTGGGAATCGATTTGTGCAATTCAACTAAACGAGTTAAACTTTCTTGATTCTTCAAAAAACCCACTACCCATTTAGTAGTATGATCGGGACTGTCCGGGACATTTTTAATTCCTAGTTCTGTTTGCAACCAGTCGTAAAAAGGCGGCAGCTTTTTCGCTAAAACAGCTCCAGCAGTGGGTAAAGTTTCTTTGAGCAAAGCAGTATCGAGACTCCCCAAAACTTGATTTAACTCCGGTGATTCCAGCAAGGTAGTTAATGGAAGCGAAAGCAGCGCTTCTGAATCTTCAGGGGATACATTTAAAGTCCGCGAAAATGTTTGCAGCATGGGAAAGTATTTGGTATGGATGACTTTTTCACTGTAACAATAACAGCCCGCACTGAATATGAGCTACCTCATATTCAGCAATTTTGATGGGAAATAATTAAATTGAACTCATTTTTTTTAGGCTAGCAATTCATCGACGGCAATACTAAAAACAAGCAAAACTATTTGAGTGCTGACAACTTCACCTCTTGCAAATAAAAGTCTCTGCTGTTGAGTAATACCAATTTTATAAAGATGTGCTGATGAAGTCTTAGCCCCCCCGAACTCGCGGGGGGGTTGGGGGGGAATATCTAGCGCTACTTTATGAAATTGGTATAACAACAATCAACTGACTCTCAGAAAGTAGATTTCTTGACAAGAACTATTGAAAAAATTTATACATATCTGCGTATATCTGCGTTCATCTGCGGTTAAGAATTTGGCATTAAATCTAAACAAATTCTCCTTTCGCCACCATCACCACCTTACCACCAACCAAAACTTCTATTTCTTCCTGATTTTTTTGAGCTTTCAGCAACAACAAAGAAGGTCTATTAATCTCATAACCTTGTTCGACTCTCACATCAATCTTGGCTTCCCCACAATAACCATATTCTACCAAATATCCAGCCAAACAGCCATTGGCACTGCCCGTCGCCGGGTCTTCGGGAATTCCTAGGGAAGGGGCGAAAACTCGGACGCTTAAATCATTAATGTCGCTGTAGGTTTCCGGGCAGAAAATTAAAATTTCTTTGGCTTCTGTGGTATTAATCAGTTCAAAATATTTGTCTAAGTTAACTTGAGCTTTTTTGAGCGCTGCGAGGGTTTTTAACGGTACAATGATAAACGGCACTCCAGTGGAAACTTCTTGAATCGGGAATTTTAAATCAATTTCATCGACTTCTAAATTCAGGATGCTGGCGATAGTTTCGGCTGATAAAACTTGACCGAATGTTGGCGGGTTTTGTCGCATCCATAAAATATCTGTGGATTGATTATGATAATTAAAGGTGACAGGAATTTGACCGATCGCTAAATTGAGCATTACTCGATCGACCTTTTCGCCAATTATCTCTTGCTGCAACACAAACGCAGTGCCCAACGTCGGATGACCGGCAAAGGGCAATTCCTTCTTGGGCGTGAATATCCGCACGTCGTAGCCGTTATTTCGCCGATCGGGCGATCGAATAAACGTGGTTTCAGAATAATTGATTTCCCTCGCTATCAGCAGCATTTCGGCCTCTGAGAGCTCGGCAACTCCAGCGCCGCAAAATACAGCTAGCTGATTGCCAGCATATTTTGACTCGGCAAACACATCAACTATATAAAAATTCATATTTCCCTCTTGCAACAGTAGTTTTTAGTCAGGAGTTTTCAGAAACCGGGTTTTTTACGACAATACTTCGTTTTCACCCTCAAATTATCTAAAAAACCCGGTTTCTTTGGTTGTACGCGCTCACAAAGCCTTCCTTCTTCCATCTTCCTGATGACGTTGTACGGAAAGCAGTTGTCAGTTGTCAGTTGTCAGTTGTCAGTTGTCAGTTGCCAGTTGTCAGTTGTCATTAGTCATCAGTCAGTTGCCAGTTGCCAGTTGCCAGTTGTTACCAATAACAAATAACAAATAACAAATAACTACTGACTGATGACTAATGACTAATGACTTCTTCCTTCTTCCTTCTTCCTTCTAATTACTTCAAACAGCGAATTGCCTGCAACATACCCCTGGCTTTATTCAGAGTTTCTTCGTACTCCAGATCCGGGTTAGAATCTGCCACCAAACCAGCACCGGCTTGCACAGAAACCGAATGTTTATCGCCACCCTGCGATTGAACAACCATAGTCCGAATTGCGATCGCGCTATTCAACTGTCCTTCAAAATCATAATACCCGTAAACCCCAGAATAGGGGCCGCGACGGCAACCTTCTAACTCGTGCACAATTTCCATCGCGCGAATCTTCGGAGCACCGCTAACCGTACCCGCAGGAAAACCAGCTTTCAACAAATCCCAAGCTGTCTTATCCTCGGCCAATTCTCCCACTACATTGCTCACAATGTGCATCACATGAGAATAACGCTCAATTCCCATTAATTCATCAACTTTGACAGTACCATTTCGGCACACTCTGCCTAAATCATTTCTACCCAAATCAACTAACATGACGTGTTCCGCAATTTCCTTCGGATCTTGCAGCAATTCCGCAGCCAAAGCATCATCTAGTTCGGGAGTTTTTCCCCGGCGGCGCGTGCCGGCAATCGGCCGCAAAGTTGCAATCTTTTTGCCGTCGGCAGTGTTTTCTGCCTTCACCATAATCTCAGGACTAGAACCGATAATCTGCCAATCTCCGAAATTGAAATAAGCCATGTACGGAGAAGGATTAATTAGACGCAAAGAACGGTAAAGTGCAAAAGGATCGCCGCTATATTCCGCCTCCAGCCGCTGCGAAATTACTACCTGAAAAATATCTCCGGCTGTGATATAGTCCTTGGCTTTCAAGACATTTTCACAATACTTGTCGCGGGTGATATTGCTGGTGTAAGCTAATTCTGTATTTTCATTTGTGGAGCCGACATCTTGCTCGTCCCTCGGCGGAGTCCATTCTATGAGAGTAGATTGCTGGGAAAGCGGGGATTGCAGCTTATTTACTAACTGAGAAACGCGATCGCACGCCGCCCCATAAGCCTCGGCCAAATCAACGCCAGTCTCCCGCAAATCCGCATAGGCGACGGCCCAAATTTTGCGCTTCACCTGGTCAAAAATCAGCAAATTATCAACCTGCATCCACAACCCATCCGGCAAATCGTTTTCTGCAGCCGGATGCACGGGAACTCGCGGTTCAATCCACTTAATTAACTCGTAACCCCAAAAACCGAATAACCCGCCAATTCCCGCTGGTAATTGTGGCAATTTTACTGGTTTGTAGGGCTGCAAACACTCGTTTAATGCTGCAAACGGATCGCCGGCAAATACTTTTTGGGAACCGTCGCGGTAAACTTGAGTTGTGCGAGATCCCCTAGCCTCCAAAATCCACAGCGGATCGCACCCTAAGAAACTATAACGCCCGATTTTCTCCCCACCTTCCACCGACTCCAGCAGAAAACTGTAGGGTTGACCGGCACAAACCCGATACCACGCAGACACTGGCGTATCCAAATCAGCAACCCATTCTTGATACACGGGCACAAAATTGCCTTGTTTAGCCAGTTCTGAAAATTGTGAGAAGTCGGGAAACATCATATATAGCAGTTGACAGTTGACAGTTGACAGTTGACAGGAATCAAATTGGAGAGCGATCGCTTGGGGATCTCAGGGGTTTCTTCATGAGGTGCTTTATGTCAATACCTTGAATGGCGGTTGCTATACTAACTTTACTTGCAATCAATAAACAAAAGACGGAAGCCAACATCCCTCCGGCGACCGATACTCGCCCACTGCCATCACCGCCATCGGTTTGACGGCGCGCAGCCCGGATTGCAAACACCAACGAAACAAACTTGCGTACCTCAGCGGCAAGTGAAAAGAAAGCAATTCTTCGGAACTGTACGCAGCAGCCCCCAAGAGCAAAGCCTGCATATCCGCTTCATTTTCCGCGACGCTGTGGCCCAAAGCCGACACCGCACAAGTATAAGCCACAATCCTATCTTGTTTGCAAGTAACGAAGGGAGAAAAGAAATTCAGGGCGTCTTCAATCTCCGAAGTTCGATCGCACCCGCATACTTTTTCGCACAAAGCCTGACATTCGCCCACATCCTCACCAGTCAGCGGCCGCACCTCAAACCCATACTGCGGCTGGCTGCGAAACTTCCCCTCCATTAACACGAAAGGTTCCTTCACCTCAAAACCCAGAGAAGCGTACAGCGACAGCGAAGCCATATTAAAAGATTCCTGAACCAAACGGATGCCTGCCGCGTCTTTTCCCCGTTCTAGCACGGCTTTCATGATTTCCCGTCCCGCGCCGCGGCCCTGAAAAGCTCGATCGACACTGACGGGCCCGATACCGCGAATCGGGTTGCGTTCGTCCATAAAACCGCAGCCGACAACCGCACCATCACTCTCAGCTACGATGCCAAAAAAAACCGGACTTTCGATAAAAAGGCTAATAATCTCAGTTGAGAAATCCTGCGTCGGAAAATCTGTGTTAGGGAAGAAATGGCGATCGGAAATATCTTTAAAAGCTTCATAAGTAATGCCAGCGCAAACATCTATATCCTCATGAGTTGCTCGCCTGATTACCAGATTCATGGTTAATTTAATTATTAATTTTTATTAATTTTTAATCGCATTTGAAGTTTGCAGTGGCGATTGGGCGATCAAAAAAAGCTTCTGCCGTCCAAGCGCTACTACAAACTATAAAATGCAAGCTGAGCTTTTCAGGAAATACTACCCGAAAATAGCTCAGCGATTAGCTCAAAACCTAAACTTCGTAGGTTTTTTTACCAGTGAACTTGACCTTAATCGGATTGGGATTGCTACCAATATTGCGGTCAATCTTACCGACGTAAGGACGACCTTCGTTCACCTTCTCAGGGAACACGCCATCCTTGGGATGCAGGTACTCATTAGAACCGTCGGGAAATACGCGGTAGATTTTGTAGTTCGAGATTTTGAATTTCGCCCGCAGTTGCTGGCCGCCCAAAGCGATGCACTGCTCCTTCCGGGGCAGATACAGCAAGTTGTCGCCTTGACGCATGATTGCAGCGCCGCCTGTAGGCATTTCAAACACCTGTTCCTTGGGGCTAGTCCAAGTGATCGCGTACTTCTCTTCAACTAGCGCCTTGGTCAGCAAGCCGCCGGTGCTGCCGCCGAAGATTGGGGGTTGTCCAGTGAGTTCTTCTGCCATAAACATATCCAAAGGATTTTTACGGCATCGTATCATCATGAGGCGACACGGCTGTCGAAATTGTAAGGAAAGTTAACAGTTTTTTGGCGATCGATCTCTTCTGATAATTGATAATTAGTAATTAATAATTGATAATTGGTAATTTCCACCAAAGTTAGAAAACAAAATTAGGCAGCACGAATCCCGAAAAAATAATCAAAAAAAAACAGCAATTATTCTGGTGCTTGTGGGGCACCCGAATAATCGCACATTCCCCCAATTTCCCCCCACACACGATCGAACAATTTACCGTGCCAACCCTAAGTCAAGAACCTATTAGGGTCATAGCCGCGCGGAATTTGGCTCAAAGCAGTCCAAGTTTCTTGATCGACAATCCCGTCGGCCTCAATCCCAAAGCTTTTTTGAAATGCGCGAACAGCTTTGTCCGTCAAAGTAGCAAAGTCGCCGTCAATTCTACCACCATAATGGTTGGAAGTTTTGAGAACTTCCTGAACAGTAGCGACTGCTTCCCCAGAACTGCCGAATTTGAGTACCGGCATATTAACTGGAGCAGAAGTATAAAGCGCCTGCCAAGTCAGCGGCCCGACAATACCGTCCGGCGACAAGAAAACCCGAAACTGAAACAGTTTCACAGAAAAATCAACTGCTTTGTTAAAAATTCCTTTAGCAGGATGCCGATAAAGTTGTAACTTGGTTAGCAGTTGTTCGAGTTCCAATACCGCTTTACCTTGAGAACCTAATTGTAGTTGTGGCTTTTTGGCCATAGGTTGAGTAGATTTCATCTGGGTTGTAAGTAACGCAATAGCCTTGAACTATTGGGAATATACGTGTCACAAAAATCTTTTTCCGGGCTAAACAAGTAAAATTTTCATGTTATATATGTGTTTTGAACTTTTCATTGCAGGATATTGTCATGCGAAAAATATTGCGTTTTTTGGTCGTGTTCGTCAGTGCTTTGCTCCTATTGGGTATCGCATTTGCGTTTGATATTCCCAATGGATTAGCCCGATCGGCGATGGACTATGAAGTTTGGGCATCGGATCAGTCCAATTCTCAAGCAGGAGCTAGCGCTCCTGGCGTCAGCGGAAGCTTGATCTGGATTTGGGACAGTCGGGATTTGAATCGACAAGTCAAAACTGGCAAACCCGCTGCACCGATCGGTTGTGATGGTCGTAATCGACCTGGCACCGGTCCGTGCAATTTATACGATGTCTTCCCCACCAGTTTGAAAGAGTATGATACCAATGGACTGACGGGTAATACGCTCGCTGATGTATCAGGTTTTGGGCGGTTGCATGGGGTTTTGTCAGACCCACAGAATCGTTATCTGAACGCCAGCGTTTTTGCCCCAGATGGCGGCTATGTTGGGATTATTGATGGCGAGACAAAAGAAGCTGTGTCACTGTTTCGGGTTTCCGGGACCTCGGCAGGTCGATCGGTCCATATGTCATTCTGGAACACCAATGGTTCAGCATTGCTGATTGCTAACTTGAACGGTAAAGTGCTGGAGCGAATAGACATTCAACGCGATCGTGGTGGCAAAATTATAAACGCTGTGTTTAACAAATCGGCTTCATTAGGGGTTGGGAAAAATTTACAAATCTCGGATCAACCCAAGGTTTACCTCGGCAAGAACAGCCAGGGTCGAGCGATGATCGGTAGCATTACGGGGAACTACAATCTGCAAGCTTTAGGCAACCTCACACCCAACGGACTCTGTAAGGAAAATGGCTGCGGCACCGGATCAGATGCCCCTCTCGGTGGACGTCCGATGAATATGATTATTTGCCCGGTTCCTGCCGATAACGATAAGGTATTTGTCAGTTTTTCAGGGGGCGGGTTGATGGTGGCTGATGCCAAAACAACTCCTATGTCGATCGTGGGTGAATATAGCAACCAATTCTTCAATGGCGCAGGTTGTGGCGGTGAGCAAGTTGGTAAGAAGATGTGGTTGAATACGGGCGTAGGAACCTCGGCAGCCGGTGCAACCCAATCGACCTATACAATTTATGACATCGATACTCAGGCCTTCGGCAAAACCGCGAATGCACCGAATACACCCGCACCGCGAGTGATTTTCAAAGATCCTAACAACACGGCAACGGGTGGTAATAGCAGTGGTCAAGCCTCGAACAGTACCGGACAGCTTCCCGGTGTTTCAACGCGCCGTGACGCCCACGGGATGGCCCAGACCCTGGCAGGTCTCTACGTTCATGCCGCCGATCGAATTCAAAATCGGATTCAGGTGTTCAATACCAAAACCTTGGCGATAACTTCCTATGACCTCACCTCCGCTGATGGGAAGGGTAACGGCATCGGTCCTTGTGCATCGACTTCAGCGCCGGATTATCCCCGATCCCTATCGAACGATCCCGCACCGGATCTGATGCAAGCAACACCAGATAATAAATACTTGGTTGTGGCATTACGGGGACCGATTCCAGTTTCAGTCAATCATGCCTCGCAAGGGAGTTGTCCTGGGATCGGTGTGATTGAGTTGACGCAGGGCGGGGCATCCGGGAAGTTGGTGAGCGTTTTGCGCGCATCGAATACCGTCGATACTGTGAAAGTCGATATTCCAGCACCGGGTGGCTATGCCTATCAGGGTAACGAACATAGCGATATTCATAACATCGCAATTCGCGAGAAGCATCATCCTTTGGGCAGCAGGTTCGATTTCCATATTAAGCCATGAACCATGTTTAGGGGTGTGGTGGATTTCAAGGCGATTCAGGAGGCTTCTGGCCTCTTCTAGTTTAAAGGTCTTAGCTGATCGCCCCATTATACAAGTCCGATGAAATCGGACTTGATATGACTCCTAAGGACTAAAGTCCTCACTACAAACCATTTAGTTGACATTTGACAGATGTGAGTTCTAATCAACAATTCGCAATGCCCAATGCCCCATTTCCAATTCCCAATGCCCAATTCCTATCAATCTAAACAATCGGAATAGTAAAGTGAAATTCACTTCCTCGGTCTTTTCCTGCGGAATCAACCCAAATTTTACCGCCCCAGCCGGCAACAATCTGTTTGCAAATTGCTAATCCTAAACCGGTACCGCCGGCGCTGCGGCGCAAAGCTCCTTCTTCTTGATAAAATCGATCGAACACTACTTTTAAACTGTTCGCCTCTATTCCCCTCCCCGTATCGGCTACGAGCACTTCCACCATCCGAGAACCATTGTATTTCGCTTGCACTGTCACGCTTCCTTGAGGTGTGGTGAATTTGCAAGCGTTGTCTAGCAGTTTGGAGAGCACCTCCACCAACCACTCTCCGTCAGCTTGCACTAAAGGCAATTCTGCGGACACTTCGGCGATAATTTCGGGTAACTGTCGATCGAGTCCGCCGCCCGATCGCACGCTGCTGAGGGCCAAATCAACGCATTCTTGCAGCGTCAGCGATTCTACATTCCATTGGACTCGCCCGCTTTCTAAGTGAGAAAGAGTTAAGAAATCCTGCACGAGTTTCCGCATTCTATCGGCATCACCTAGGGCAGTTTCTAACATAATTTGCCGCATTTCTGCGGGCATATCTGGTTCGGAGTTCAAACTTTCCAAACAAACTTGAATCGTAGAAAGAGGGGTGCGGAGTTCGTGTCCGGTGATGGCAATTAGATTGCTGCGAGTGCGGTCTAATGCTTCTAATTGTTGGTTAAGTTCTTCTAAATGAGCGTAGGTTTCTGCTTGAATTAAGGCCGCTCCGAGTTGGGTGGCGATCGCCTCTACTAAAGCAATTTCGTCTTCTTCCCAAGGTAAAACCGATCGGCACTGGTGCATTTCCACCATTCCCAAAACCCGCCCCTGATAAAGCACTGGCACCATTAACCAAGAGACTATTTGCCAATTTTTTACAGTTTTTTTCAGGAATTTTGTATTGACAATCAACGGGTGTTGTGCTGTGTCTTGAATGTAAACACGCTCTTGCCGCGCCACCGCGTCGCTCCATATTTGATTTTCCTGCAACAGCCAAGTCTGCTCCAGCACGGAACTAGCGCCAGGAGCCAAAAACTCGCGATCGATTTTGACTGCAATATCTGTGGCCTTGCACCGATAAATCAAACATCGGCTTGCCGACAGGGCAGTTCCCAGTTCTTGCACTGCGACTTCGACGATTTCTTGTGGGTTGAGAGACTGCCGCATTGCCGTTGTAATTAAGTTTATGAGGCGTTCTTTGCGTTCCTGGGCGGCGATGGCGCTGTATGCTTTCAGCAGTTTGTGCTGGCCTGCTTGCAAGTAGGTTACTAAGCGTTCGGTAAAAGCATCGCTCAATTTGGGATTGGGAATTTTTGAGTTTTTTCCCCTACTTATGTCGGGTTTGGCGGCTTTGGAAGTGGCGGATTTCCTCGTTTTTTTCGGTGTTTTGACTAGCTTGTAAGTAGTTCGGGCTCGATCGATCTTTTCGGCCAATTCCGGGCGATAATTGACAATTATATCGAGCAACAATGCGGCAGCCTTGCAGCTTACCTCGCGATCGAACGTCCAAATTCCTTCAAATCTGCGAGCTTGATCCATCAACAGTGGCCCGCGAGCGTCCTGGTTGTCGATCGGCACAATTTTTTCTTGACAAATCAGGCAAGTTGAGTAGTTTTGCCCCAGCACCACTAAGTGCCACTCTTTACTTAATCCGTCCTCCGGTGCAAACGCCACAGTTTCGTGATGTTCTGAGGAGTTTTTAAACTCAGTTTCCGGTGATGATAGCACGTATACCTGAGAAGATAGAGCGGCAATTCGTCGATAGCGGTGAGCTTCATGGCGGTAGAAGCGCTCTTGCTGAAAGCTGGCAATGACTAGCGGTTCGTCGTCAGAACCCGCCAAAACTAAGTCTTCCATCGCGTGAGAGAGGGCTGTCATGGAAGATTTGAAATAAATTTGTGCCCGCAGTTGGGGCAAAGCTCGCAGAAGTTCTGCCAGTAGCGAAATAGGGACGATCATCTAGCCTTAAACGTGCATTTTTGCCGATGACAAAACAGGATCGATAGGAGGTTTAGAGCGATCCCTTTTCAGTATCTGATACATTTATGCTTCATAACACGACTGTTTAAGTCATATCATACTAGCCATATCATTTAGACGAATCTAAGCAGAGGTATGCCTCCAAGACCTTGAGTTCATCCCAAAGTCACCTGTTTTTACCTCTAAGTTTTGACGCTAACTCATCTATTCAGGCTGGGATTTGGGCGTTAGCACTCTTACCATTCAGACTTGTTAGGCACCGCTTGCGGATCTCTTGCATTATACTATTCTTGAGCTATTTGATATCAGTGCCATCTGTATCGGTTTTTGGCGAACCGGTTTTTGGCGATCGATCTGGCTAATCGGCAATTAAACTTTCAAAAATCCCAAATAATTGGCCATTAGTTAAAAACTAACGGCCAATTATTTTGAGGACTTATATCCAATCTGGTTAGATTCGGAATAATGCCAAGGGTGCGAGCATCGTCGCGAGATATTAAGCTCGCACTGAAATCGGAAAATTATTATTCCGTTGAAGCGCGGAAACGATTTTCACCAAAATCTATGAAGAAAAAGGGTTTCGGACACCTAGCGTGTAAGTCCTATTTTTTTTTTGAGGCATAGCGCCTGAGTATAAATGCTGTGACTGTCGTTGTATCAGGCTAGTTCGCCCCCTTCGTCGCTGCCGCCCGGAGATGATTTGTAGAGAGCATCTAATTGTTCGCGCGCGTCTTGCACAGTCAGCGAACGCATCACTAACAGCGGCTCGTTGACTATGTTGCCGTGCTCGTCTAAAAGTTCTGGATGCGGTACCGATTGAGAGCGAGGATAGGATGGGTAGGGATTATTTGCCCTGAACTGTTGAGGGCGCTGGGACTCCATACCAACGGTGACTAGACTGCGGATTAAGTTACCGACTGCCAGAAAGGCAAGAACGGTAAAAGCTAAAATATAAAGCAGGTGCAACATTATCTTCTTCTCCGGGCTAAACAGCCACACAGCAATTTACAAAAATGTTTCAGCAAGTAATAACTTATTAACTGGAAATCTGTTTGAGCTTGTCAAGTGGGCCGCCACATTTCCAAAAGTTTGGGATTTAACTGCAAGTTTAACTTGAACTCGCTTCCTTATTTTCCTGGGGGAGCTGACTGCCATGAGCGAAAGCGCGACGATACTTGCCAGGATTCGGCGAGCAGTCTGTGCCACGGCATCAGTGCTGCTGTTTCAATCCCAACTTGACCTCCGGTTGCTTGAAATAGAGCTTTAGCAGCGCCTACTTCTTGCTGAGCCTGTTTGACTCGCGCCAGCAAGTCAGATTGATCCTCGTCGCCCAGAAAGGGAATTTCCTCAGTTTCTAAGAGGTTTGCCGATCGATCGAACCAGTAATTGAAATCCTCTAACAGCGGTTCCAGTAACGCTTTGAGCAATTCTGGCTCGGGCAAATTGGAATTAAGCATGGATCAAAATTGGGTTATTTATCTATTATAGTCTTAGACGGTCTTAACAAATTGTAACATATTTTTAACAAAAATTCAATAATTTAATAACAATTAGCAGGTGGGTGTGAATAAATTTAACTGTGCCAGCAGCGATTTTTGAGTCGAAATCCCCAAATTATGGGAAATATCGGCTCAGACAGCGTGTGTATAGCTGAAGGCTCTGTTATACAGAAAACAACAAAAGCAACTGTTTCAAAATTAAGAAAGTCCACAGGTATCAACTTAAGGTCAAACGCACTACCCGTCTGCTGTCTGACGATGAGGCCGCCGATCCCCCCTAGCCCCCCTTCTTAAGGGGGGAACCGGAAATGATGATCAAAGTCCCCCTTCTTAAGGGGGATTTAGGGGGATCTAGACTCAGCTAAAAGCGAGATTTTTGAAGTATTCTAGTCTGAAGTTGACACCAATAGCCCCAGCCGGAAGTCAGCGGTTGCAGTCCCATTCTGAGTAAGATAGAAGCAACTGCAACTCTCATTAATTGCTAAATTCAGCCGATGTCTAGCTCAGAATCCATGAACGCTCCAGAAGAGTCCGTTAAAATTCAGTTGCCCCGCACCAGCGAGTCGGAGGCACTAAAAAAAATTCGCCACACCACCTCCCACATTATGGCGATGGCGGTACAGAAGTTATTTCCCAAGGCTCAAGTCACAATTGGCCCTTGGATTGAAAATGGTTTCTATTACGATTTTGATTGCCCCGAACCTTTTACTGAAAAGGATCTCAAGGCAATTAAAAAAGAAATGATCAAAATCATTAACCGCAAATTGCCTGTAACTCGGGAAGAAGTCAGCCGCGAGGAAGCAGAACGCAGAATTAAGGAGATTAATGAACCTTACAAATTAGAAATTTTGGATGGTTTGATCGAACCGATTACTCTTTACCATTTGGGTGACGAATGGTGGGATTTGTGCGCCGGGCCCCATTTGGATAATACCAATGAAATCAACGGAAGGGCGATCGAGCTAGAAAGTCTAGCAGGAGCATACTGGCGCGGCGACGAAACCAAAGCTCAGTTGCAGCGCATTTACGGTACAGCTTGGGAAACACCCGAACAGCTAGAAGCTTACAAGCACCGCAAAGAAGAAGCCCTAAGACGAGATCACCGCAAATTAGGCAAAGAATTAGGCTTATTTATTTTTGCCGATGCGGTAGGCCCCGGTTTGCCTTTGTGGACACCCAAAGGCACTATTTTGAGAAGTATTCTAGAAGATTACTTGAAACAAGAACAAATCAAGCGTGGCTACTTGCAAGTTGTGACACCCCACATCGCCAGAGTCGATTTGTTCAAAATTTCTGGACATTGGCAGAAATACAAAGAAGATATGTTTCCGCTGATGGCTGAAGATGCAGAAGCGGCAGCCAACGAACAGGGTTTTGTGATGAAACCCATGAACTGCCCTTTTCACATTCAAATTTACAAAAGCGAACTGCGTTCCTATCGCGAATTGCCGATGCGCTTAGCGGAATTTGGCACGGTTTACCGCTACGAACAATCGGGAGAATTGGGCGGTTTAACCAGGGTACGCGGCTTTACGGTGGATGATTCCCACTTGTTTGTCACGCCGGAACAGTTGGATGCGGAATTCTTGAGCGTGGTGGATTTGATTCTGTCAGTGTTCAAGAGTTTGCAACTGAAGAATTTTAAGGCGCGTTTGAGTTTCCGCGATCCAGAAAATTTAGAGAAATACATCGGTTCCGATGAAGCTTGGGAAAAGGCGCAAGGTGCCATCCGCCGCGCGGTGGAAACTTTGGGAATGAATTATTTTGAAGGAATCGGAGAAGCGGCTTTTTATGGCCCTAAACTCGATTTCATTTTCCAAGATGTGTTGGATAGAGAATGGCAATTAGGAACTGTTCAGGTAGATTACAATTTGCCAGAACGTTTTGATTTGGAATACGTTGCTGAAGATGGCACTCGCAAGCGTCCGGTGATGATTCACCGCGCTCCTTTCGGTTCTCTGGAGCGTTTGATCGGGATTTTGATCGAACAGTATGCGGGGGATTTCCCGATATGGTTAGCGCCGATTCAGGTGCGGTTGTTGCCTGTTAGCGAGGAGTTTTTGCCGTTTGCTAAGGAAGTGGAGGCGAGGATGAAGGCGCTGAATATTCGGGCAGAAGTTGAAAGTAGCGAGCGTTTGGGCAAGTTGATTCGCAATGCTGAGAAGGATAAAATTCCGGTGATGTGTGTTGTGGGTGCGAAGGAGGTTGAGGCGAATAGTTTGAATATTCGGACTCGTGCTGCTGGGGAGTTGGGGTCGATTTCTCTTGATGAAGTTATGGGGAGGTTGCAGGCTGCTATTAGCAGTTATGGTGATTTTTAGGGGAGTTTTTTAACCGCAGATGCACGGGGATTAACGCAGATGATTGTTTGATATTGTCTGCGTTTTTCTAATCTGTTTGCTAAAATGATAGTAATCAACGGGAGGTACGATTATGCCTAATCCATTTCCGGGGATGAATCCCTATTTAGAACATCCTGATTTTTGGCCAGAAGTTCATCATTTACTGATTAGTGCGATTAAAGAGTCGCTAACTCCGCAATTACACCCAAAATACCGCGTCGCTATTGAAAAGCGAATTTATGAAATTCCAGGTGAAACTTCTCTATTAGTAGGGATTCCTGATGTCTCTATCCAACAGAAACGCTATCGAACAAATCCAGTATCATCTAATATTGCTGTAGCTTCCCGAACTGTGGAACCTCTAAAAGTTAGAATCCCAGTGTCGGAAGAATTTCGGGAAGGATATTTAGAAGTAATCGACATGGCAACAAAGGAAGTTGTTACCGTTATTGAAGTGCTTTCACCTGCAAATAAACGCCGAGGGGAAGGTCGAGAAAAGTATGGCAGTAAGCGCAAGAAAATATTTGATAGCAGTACCCATTTAGTCGAAATAGACTTGTTGCGAGGTGGGGAACCTTTGCCAGTTTTGGGAGATTCCCATGAAAGCGACTGTCGTGTTTTAGTCAGTCGCAGCAATCAACGTCCGATCGCAGATTTATACTTATTCAACCTTCCCAATCCAATTCCTGCATTTCCCTTGCCTTTACGTCCAGAAGATGTAGAGCCTGTTTTGGATTTACAGGCGCTGATTAATCAAGTATACGATCGCGCGGGATATGATTTTGAAATCGATTATACCGCCGAACCCGTTCCTGCGCTGTCGGAACCGGATGCAGTTTGGGCTGATGGTTTGTTGCGGGAGACTGGATTGAGAGGTTAATTTAGTGGAAAATTTCAACAATATATTACTATGCCTAATCCATTTCCGGGGATGAATCCCTATTTAGAAAGTCCTGACTTTTGGCGGGCGGTTCACAATCGGTTGATAGTAGCGATCGCAGATTTTTTGACTCCGCAACTGCTGCCTAAGTATTTAGTGGACATTGAACAAAGAATTTATCAAATCAGCGGGGAAGATGCTTTATTGGTCGGTATTCCCGATGTGGCCGTGCAGCGATCGCCAATTCCAGCAACTTCTAGCACTGGAAATGTTGCTGTCATGTCGCCGCCTGTGACGGCTGTGAGAGTGAGAGTGCCTACAACGGTGGAAGTTAGAGAAAGTTATTTGCAGGTAATAGAACAGGAAACTAAGAAAGTAGTTACAGTAATAGAAGTGCTTTCGCCGACTAACAAGCGCGGCAAAGGGCGGGAGATGTATGAGGAAAAACGGTATAAGGTGTTCGGAAGTCGATCGCACTTAGTGGAAATTGACTTGCTGCGAAGTTACCAACCTTTGCCTGTTTTTGGGAATGATATTGAGGGAAGTTATCGGATTTTGGTGAGTCGGGGAGATTGTCGCCCCGCGGCTGATTTGTATTTGTTTAATCTACCGGATGCAATTCCGGCTTTTCCTTTGCCTTTGCGCGGAGGCGATGTGGAACCAATTGTAGATTTACAAGCGTTATTAAATGGGGTTTACGATCGCGCCGCCTATGATTTTAGAATCGATTATACGACAGAACCCGTTCCTGCGCTGTCGGAACCGGATGCTGTTTGGGCTGATGCTTGGTTGCGGGAAAGGGGATTGAGGGGATGATAACAGTGGCTGGACGCATCAAAATCAAAGAAACCGGGTTTTTTGCGGTTTTTGCGGGCTGTAACGAAGTCTTGGAGCAAAAACCCGGTTTCTGGCCACCCGTGCATAAGTCCTAAGTAGCTAAATCAAGAGGAGTTAAATCAACGCCTAATCCATTTCCGGGGATGAATCCTTATTTAGAAAGTCCTGACTTTTGGCCAGAAGTACATAATCGGTTGATAGTGGCGATCGCAGATGCTATGGTTCCGCAACTGGTGCCAAAATATCGAGTGGCGATTGAAAAGCGAATTTATGAACTCAAGGGAGAACAATCTCTGTTAGTCGGAATGCCTGCTGATGTTTCTATCCTGTGCAATCCCGTTTCTCCAAATCCAAGTACATCGAATGTGGCTGTCGCTACACGAACTACTGAACCTTTGAAAATAAGATTGGCGATGTCTGAGGAGGTGAGAGAAGGGTATTTGGAGGTGATAGATATGGCAACTAAGGAAGTTGTGACGGTGATTGAAGTTATTTCACCTGCTAATAAACGTCCGGGGAAAGGGCGCGAAATGTATGAGGAAAAGCGGGATAAGATATTCGGAAGTCGCACTAATTTTGTGGAGGTTGATTTGTTGCGGGGTTGGGAACCTCTCCCGGTTTTGGACAATGATATTGCAGCTCATTATCGGATTTTGGTGAGTCGGAGCAATCAAAGACCTAGGGCGGATTTATACGTTTTTAATCTACAGGATGCGATTCCTTGTTTTCCTTTGCCTTTGCGCGGCGGCGATGTGGAACCAATTGTAGATTTGCAGGCGTTGTTGAATACAGTGTACGATCGCGCCGCCTATGACATTACTCTGGATTATACGGCCCAGTTAATGCCCCCGCTGTCCGAAGCCGATGCTGTTTGGGCTGATTCTGGCGTTGCGGGAAACCAGCCTCCTGCCGTCTGAGACCTAAAAAATCCTACACAAAACGTTACATTTTTGTTACCATCGTGGCGAGTCTGTCTTCAGCAGCCCCTCTGTTAACCTTCTAAACTAACCGCTATGAGTCAACCTCCCTCCACAACTCCCGCCTCCGAAGAGCTCGCCGCCGAAACTCCGACAGCGCCGACAAACAATGCACCTCCACCGAGTTATGTCAAGCTGGCGATGCGGAATATGGTTCGCAAGCGGGCGACTTCTTTGTTTCATTTTGCTTTGACGGCGGCTGGACTTTTGGGCGTACTCGTCGGTTTGGCTTTTCTCGATCGCTATTTCAACTCTTAGAACACCGGGCGCTGGAAACCTCGTCGATACACACACTCACGCGCCTGTGCGGGTTCCATAGCGGGCCCTTTGGGAGCATCTCATATTTGTAAAAACACTTCTTTTGACTCCTTCTTTCTTCCTCTTTCCTCCTGTCTCCTGTCTCCTGTCTCCTGCCTTCAATTTATAGCTTGGCTGCAAAAGTGAGATGCTCCCGGCCGTTTTGTCCGATCGCGCGATCGACCCGTTGCAATCTTCCACAGATTCCTGTAATCTGCCAGCTAAAAGCAAAAAGTCGATTAGCCTGCCCAATGTGAAATTGCCCAAAAATTGAATAAATTGCTTGACAAAAAATGCTGAAAATGCTAATTGAGGTCAACGTCGAAGACTGTTATGGGCTAGCCCGATCGTCTGCCGACGGTTCCAACCTCCCTGAAAGTGCAGCCAGCGGGGAAATTTCAACCGAAACTTGGGAAAATTGGTTTAGCGTTTGGCTGGAAAACCAAGAGGCGGATGTGCCATCCGCCCCTGGCTACGAAGTCAGTCTGCGTTTAACCGCCGATCCGGAGATGCAAGCCCTAAACCTCCAGTACCGCCAGCTCGATCGACCGACGGATGTACTAGCTTTCGCAGCTTTAGAGGTAGACTGTCCTCAACTAGAGGAAATGCAGTCCTCTGAACCCTTATACTTGGGTGATATCGTAATCTCGATCGATACGGCTCAGCGACAAGCCCAGCAGCAAGGACATCCGCTGAAAACCGAATTAGCTTGGCTCGCAGCCCACGGTTTTCTACACCTTTTGGGCTGGGATCACCCGGATGAGGAGAGTCTGACTCAAATGCTAGACAGACAAGAAACACTGCTACGGGCGATCGGTCTTACGATCCAAACAGCATAACTGAAGTTGATGGTTATTTAACAAATCATGTCAAGCCCAACATAACTTTCTGAAATTAAACCAGAACTTTAGTAAAAACTGAGAAAAGTTACCTAGACTTGATGAAGTTAATTTGAAAAGTTTAGCTTTCATTCATCTCTGTAAATTAAAGTTGGTTCTTTATGACACTAGATAGACCCTCAATTTCATCACAAGTCGCACAGTTTCTGCCCATGCCTCAAGACTCTTCTAGCCAGACAGTCCACGAGCCTAAAAAAGCCTTGAAATACAACCGAGAGCTGTCCTGGAAAATCGCATCTAGCTTAGCTACGAGTTTTAGATACGCTTGGGGGGGGCTGAGTTATGCTTTTGAAACTCAGCGCAATTTTCGGATTCACACAGTTATTGGCACTTTGGCGATCGGACTCGGACTATTTTTGCAACTACAACCGGTAGAAATATCTGTGATCGGCGTCACCATTGGCATAGTTTTAGCCATGGAACTGTTGAATACGGCGATCGAATCCGTGGTAGACTTGACAGTCGGGCAATCTTACCACGAACTAGCCAAAATTGCCAAAGACTGCGGTGCCGGAGCGGTTCTGGTATCGGCAATGGCTGCGATCATCGTTGGTACAGCACTTCTGCTTCCTCCTTTGTGGGCAGTCGTTCAAATTGCGATCGCCCGTCAGTAACTTATTGGGCCCATAAAATTTTAGGTTTTAGATGACCAATTTGAGATTTTGAGTTTTATTCGTCTATATTGCAGCTATTTTTATCTTCGGCATCTATCTAAAATCTTGAAACCCTTGTTTTCAGGCAGCGAGTCAATCTAAGATCTAAAATCTAAAACCTAAAATCTAACTTAACCCGTGATTATAGTCATCGATAACTACGACAGTTTTACATACAATTTGGTACAGTATCTAGGAGAACTAGGTGCCGAGTTGCCCGTAGCCAGCGAAGTTCAAGTCTATCGCAACGACCAAATTTCCTTAGCAGAAATTCGACAATTACAGCCAGCAGCCGTAGTGATTTCTCCAGGCCCGGGGCGGCCGGAAGATGCGGGAATTTCTCTGGAATTAATCAAAGAATTGGGCCCGACTTTACCAATTTTAGGCGTGTGCCTCGGACATCAAAGTATCGGTCAAGTATTCGGGGGCAAAATTGTTTCTGCACCCGTGTTGATGCACGGCAAAACTTCTCAGGTAGAACACACAGGAGTCGGAGTTTTTCAGGGCGTCGAATCCCCGATGATTGCAACTCGCTATCACAGTTTGGTAATTGAAAAGCAGAGTTGTCCAGAAGTTTTGGAAATTACGGCTTGGGTTGAAGACGGAACTATTATGGGCGTGCGGCACCGCGAATATCCGCACATTGAAGGTGTACAGTTTCACCCGGAAAGTATTTTGACAACTTCGGGAAAGCAATTATTGCGAAATTTCTTAGAACGGCTTTAAGTTGAAGGAAGAAGGAAGAAGGAAGAAGGTAGAAGGAAGAAGGTAGAAGGAAGAAGGAAGAAGGCTCTTCGGCTTCGCTCAGGGTGAAAAGAAGGAAGAAGGAAGAAGGAAGAAGGTAGAAGGTAGAAGGAAGAAGGTAGAAGGAAGAAGGAATAAAACATACACAGCCAGCTTTTTAGCGAGCCGTATTTTACGTTTAATTAAGTGGATTTACTTAGTTGAATTTCTCTGAATTTGTCGGGTGCTATAAGAGCGAACCTTACGGTAAGACTAGGGTGCACATTTTCGCATCTGAACCGCCCACAAAAGGATACAAGCCTCCGAAAATCGTCGCGGTGAAGCCCAAATTTTAGACCAAAGTTCAATATCCCAGATTCATCTGTGGAGTAAATCTAAAATCTAAAATCTAAAATCTAAAATCGACTGACTGTGTTTTGTGGTATAACAACAAACGACCAACACCCGACAACCCCAACCACAAGATGAAACGGCGACAATTAATACGTTACGCACAGACGGGTTTGCTAGCAGCTTTAGCAACTGGTTTACCATCTGGATGGGAAAGCTATCAAGCTCAAACTGCTGATGCTTTGTCGATTCAGTGGTTGGGCCACACTTGCTTCTTGTTCGCCGGAGGCGGTGCGAGGGTGCTGGTGAATCCTTTTCGCCCCCTGGGCTGTACGGCAGGCTATCGCTCTCCCAAAGTACCCACTGATTTGATTCTGATTAGCAGCAGATTGCTCGATGAAGGGGCGGTGGACGGATTTTCGGGCAATCCCGGCCTTTTGTACGAGCCTGGGGCTTATCGATCGAACGGGCTGAGGATTCAAGGGATTCGCACGGAAAAAGACCGGGAGGGTGGAAGGCGATTTGGGATCAATGTGGCTTGGCTCTGGCAGCAAGCCGGTATTAAGATTTTACACTTGGGTGGAGTTGCTGGCCCGATCGGCATTGAAGAACAAATCCTGATTGGGCGGCCGGATATCGTGCTGATTCCCGTGGGCGGAGGGCCGAAATCTTACACTCCGGCGGAAGCAAAGCAAACTTTGCAAATTCTCAAACCAAAGATGGTGATTCCCACGCATTACAAAACCCAAGCCGCCGATGCTGCTGCGTGCGATTTGGTGCCGCTAGATGAATTCTTGGCGCTGATGGATGGTACGCCGGTGCGCCGATTGAATAATGACACGATTTCGATTAAATCTGCTGACTTGCCCCAAACTGGTTCGGTGATTGAGGTTTTGAGTTACAGGTTTAGCGGTTGATGCCCGATTTCTCAGCTTGCGTTATAGTAAGGAAGTTTTGGTCGATCGGGAATACCAGAGAATCTTCTCTCTAGCTAAGCCTTTGGCAACCTTGCCTTTTGTCGAGATTTGGCTAACATAACAATTCATGTTCACTGTTTTATCTCATAAGGAAATGCAAGCGTAATGAAAAATCAAAATGTACCTAGCTGGATGAAACAACTCACAGGTTTCGCAGGAGTAATCGGCGCTAGCGCGTTGATTGGTTTCCCGGCTTGGGCTCACATCAACTCCAACACCAATGTGAAGAATGCAACTCCAACTCAACAAGTTGCAGGAAATGTGAAAACCGCTGCTTCACCAGCACCAATGGCTTCACCAAAACCAATGGCTTCACCTACCACAACTGGCGCCGCTAATGATATTGTCGCTATTGCATCTGGCGATGCTCAATTCAAGACATTGACGAAGGCTTTGGGAGCTGCAGGTTTGGTTACAACTTTACAAGGAAAAGGCCCTTTCACTGTTTTTGCTCCGACTGACGCGGCATTTGCTGCTTTGCCAAAAGGAACTGTGGAGAATTTGCTCAAACCGGAAAACAAAGCCCAACTTACTAAGATTTTAACTTACCACGTTGTTCCTGGTTCGGTTTTATCTACTAGCCTGAAATCCGGCGATGTTAAAAGTGTTGAAGGTACCTCGCTGAAGGTGGCAGTTAGCGCAGGCAAAGTTACTGTCAGCGGCGCTAATGTTGTGAAAGCTGATATCAAAGCTAGCAACGGCGTGATTCACGTAATTGACAAGGTTTTGATGCCGCCTGATGGGATGTAAAAATAGCCGTTTTTGCATCAAATGACATCAGATTTGGTCAAATGAATGCGAAGTAAGGACACAACAATGTTGTGTCCTTATTTGTATGGCAGGCAATTCAGAATTAATCTAGATCAAGCTTTAGCTAGCTGCAGGTAGTTACCACAAAGAATTGGTTTAAAGCCGGAACCCTGATCGGGAGAAATTAAAAGAAGACTATTCATTACTCCAATTCTCTTCTTTCCAGGTAGAGGTAGCTATCAACTGTCAACTGTCAACTGTCAACTGTCAACTGTCAACTGTCAACTGTCAACTGAAAAAAATGACTGCCAACCCTTACCGCGATAGCCAAAATCGAAGACTTGGGGATGGAGAATTTCTGCTAAAATTTCTAACGAATCAACCAATCTCGGCCCCGGCCGATTAAAGTAAGAATTGCCGTCAGTTATGTAAACATTTCCTGTTTTTACTGCTTGCAAATTAAGCCATTCTGCGTATTTAGTGATCTGCATTGCTTCGCTGCGAGTGCGGCTTAAATCAAAGCCGCAAGGCATGAAAATAATTACATCGGGATTAGCTTCTACTAGCGATTCCCATTTTAACCAAGGGGAATGTTCCCCGACAATTCCAAACAGCGAATTGCCTCCCGCCATTGCCACTAATTCGGGAATCCAGTTACCGGCAGCCATCAAAGGTTCAATCCATTCGATGCAGGCTACTTTGGGAAGTCTCTGTTTTGTGGTAAAAATAGATGATGCTTGTGTTTTCGAGGTAATAGCCTCGATGCGGGATTGCAAAAGTGCGATCGCACTTTTGCCATTTACGCCCAAAGCATCAGCAACTCGCTCAATATCCGTCCAGATTTCTGCTAGCAGATTCGGCTGCAAAGAAATAATTTCCGGCTTGCTATTTACCAGCGTGCTTACTGCTTGTTCAACCTCTGCTAGAGAACAAGCACAGACTTCACATTGAGCTTGAGTAATAATGTGAGTCGGCTGCAATTTTTCCAAAGTCTCTATTTCTACTTTATACACACTCAGCGCATTTTGCAACAATTCTGTCACGCGGTTGTGAATTTCGCTGCTAGTTCCTTCGGGATTGAATTTAGGCTGAGTGCAAACAGGTAAATTTTGGATTTCTGGGGGATAGTCGCATTCGTGGGAACGGCCCACAATTGCATCGGTTAATCCTAAAACTGCTACAATTTCGGTGGCACTGGGAATTAGAGAGACAATTCTGAGTTGGTTCATTGATTTTCGGTTTTTTACACATTTATAAGCACAGGCGTTACAGATTTAGAAGCACAGGCGGGACGCCCGTGCCACAATAAAAAGGATTGTTAAACTTTCAACTTTTTTAAGAATTGCAAATCTTGCCATGCTTGAATTAGATTACCTTGCATCAGAGCCGCTACACCGTTTAAAACTCTAATTTCCGGTAGGTTGGAGTTGAGAGCGAGAGCAGGTTTTAAGGCAGTTTGAGCGGCTTTGGGATGCCAGCCGTACAGGTGTACAAAAGCGAGATAGGCGTAAGCGTAAGGGTTTTTTGAGTCGAGTTGGGTAACTTTTTCTAAGGCGGCGATCGCACTTTTGACATTTTGCTGCAATACCCGAGAAAATGCCAAAGCATAAGCCAATTCTAGATTATTTGGTTCTTGCTTCAGCCGATATTCTAACGCTTGTTCCGCTTGCACTGTATAATCCTGAGTTGGATCGTACTGATTAATGCGCCCAATCTGCTCGAACACTGGTTCTAAACCGGGCAATCCTTTGGGTAAATTAACCGCCATCGCCCGCAATTGAGTCACCAAATCTAACTCAGGCTTATCTGTATTATCCTCGTTTCCAGGCGCTTTATTCTCTTTCCCAGGCTCTGCGTCTATCTTAACACTAACTGTCGGCACATTAATCGGATAAGTTTCGCCAGTTTTTCGATTTAGATAAGTAGCTTGCAGATTGTAATTTCCCGGTGCAATATTAGCAGGAGGAAGCATCGCTGTGCGATCGACAACTCGAAACCCCACAGCAAATTTATCCGCTTCCAGCATCCCCGAATGCAAAGTCGCCTGGCCGATCGCGCGATCGTGTAAAATCCTGAAAGTCTGTCCCGGTGGAATATTGCCAGACTGCTGATTTTGCCACGTTACCAACACTAAACCAGACTGCAACTGCTGCCAAGGCCCAGACCAAGTATAAGTAACCGGCAGCGCGACTCCGGGAACTGCTTTTGCAGCGACAGTAACTCGATCTAATTGTACTTGCGATCGCGCTTCATTCAACGGCTGTATTTCGACAGGCTGCACTCGCTTCCGATAAAGATTTAAGTTAGTATAATCTGGCAAAATCCAAGTTTTATCTAACTCAAATTTATCCCCTTTTTCAACTGCAGCCACCGCTGCATTTTGAGCTTGTTTAATCCGTTCGCGAATCGAACCTTGCGGGCCAGTTTTGGTTACAAACCAAGAAAGTGATCGCACATCTTGCGGCACTTCTTTTAAATTTGTTCCCACCTGCCGCCCGTAAACCTGAAAATTCGCCAAAGCACCGTAAAAATTCAAATTATGCTGGTTAATTTCCGGTGTCGAAGGCAACACGCCTAAAGTAGATTGCAAATAAGGTTCCCTATCAATAATTTCTGCAATTACCTCACGGTGCGGCCACTCTTTACCCAAGTAAGGATAGTTAGAATTGCCGGGACTGATAATTTGAACTAAGCTATGTCCAAAAGCACCTCCCAGCGGCAAGATATGGAACAGCATCGCCAGAATGGCCAAGCCAATTGTACCCCAGCGAATTTGTCGTCCCCACCGAGAAGGCCACAGCGTTAAACAGTAGGCTAAGAAAATAGATAAAATTGGCAAATAAGGTATCACATATCGGTCGTCTTTGTTGATATTTAGAGAATTAATTAAATAAGCTCCTACCCAGAAAACAGCCAGCCACCGACAGGAGTTGAGATAAAAGATTGACGAACTATCTTGCCGACGACGCCAATAAAGTATCAATCCTACTAAGGGAATAAGTAACAGAGGCCAAGAAACCTGTTCGGGTAAGTGCTGACAGTAGTAAATCCAAGCGTCGATCGTATTGAGGGCCGGATCTCCTTCGGCGATCGCAGAATCCAGCGTGGCCCGTTTTCCCCCGGTCAAAATTAACAGCCAATTAGTTTTCGCCCAGGGTCCAAACACTGCCAGCGACACCAACAAAGCACCAGCTAATTGACCTAATCTTCCCCAAGCTTTTTGCCGCACAGCACCCACAGCCAACCACACAATCGGGGTAAACAGAAATAAGACTGTAGTGTGTTTAACTAATATTGATAAGCCGAGAGAAATTCCAAAGGCGATAGCCCAAAAGAAAGATGAGGGGGAGAGGGGGAGATTGGGAGATTGGGAGATTGGGAGAGGGGGAGAGGGGGAAAGGGGGAGAGGGGGAGAGGAGGGAGAGAATTTATGCTTCTTTTTAGTTCCTTCTTCCAACTTCAGTCTATCCGTTACATCCGTTACAAAATCCGCTGCCGAACCTTCTTGCTTCCACATTGTCAGACAATAGAAACAAAAAGTAATAGCAGCAGTTAAGGGAAAATCAAGTAAAAATTGCAAGCGGAACCGATAAAGTCCGGGTAACAAAACGCAAATTGCAGCGGCCCACAAACCGACTTGCCGGTTAAATAATTGGACGCCCAGACTGTAGACTGAGGCGAGGAGAATTGCACTAAATAGTAAATGAACGAGGGTTGCCCGATCGCCCCCAGCACCGAAAACATTCAAAAACGGCACCGTTAAGATGTACGTCAAGGGTGGAATTTTTGTCGAAAGCAGCCAGAAGTTTGTCCACCAATCCCCGGAAAACCACTGAGGATGCTGCAGCGCCTGCCAGTAATTCAGCGTGCTCGTGAGGTATTCTGCCTGATCCCACGCGGGTACAGATCGATCGAAGGCAAACCAGAGGCGATCGCTAATTGCCCCCAGCAGCCAAATTATGCCTAAGACAAGCAGACTCTTGCCCTCGCTGTCCCGATGTTGCTGTGTCATTGCGATTTTTGGATTTTAGGCGTGCAGCTTTTACATTACAGGCGGGCGGTTCCGGGCGCTCTAAAAATTATTTTAGAAAAGTGCTTGCTAAATTGCCTATGTGTCTGTTAAGGTGGTTAAGCGTAAAAAAACAAGCCGAGATAGCTCAGTTGGTAGAGCAGTGGACTGAAAATCCACGTGTCCGGAGTTCAAGTCTCCGTCTTGGCATCGCAAAGCCCTCACAAAGTTGAGGGCTTTTTTTTAGGGCGAAACTGGAACTAAGTCTCGGCTTGCTGTTGGAGAGACAAAGCATCGGCTCATCCCTGAACCTCTCGTGCCTTGCGAAACTTTTCTTGCAATTGCTCGATCGCAGTCTCTAAGGGAATTCCCTCTCCCCGCGATAGTTCCGCCTCCGCTTCCTCCACGCCCGATCGCACCTCCTCCACCCACTCCCAATAATGCTGGTGTGTTTGAGTCAAAGTCTGGAGGGCTTTTGTAATCACCTCTTCCGGCGAGGTAAACTGCCGCGCGTGCTAATTGCGCTTCGATCAATTTCACTTGCTCAGGACTCAAAGTAATATTCATAAAAATCTCCGGGAGTCTCGCTGACACAAATCCCTTTTCTAACAATAGCGCTACTTTCTGGGCAGTGCGATCGTCCATAAAAATGGCTGGACAGTGCCGGATCTGCCAAGTTGATTGAAACTTTTTTGAAATTAACACTCATAGTGTGTAGATTTAAAGCCGTTACAAGCTTTAGATTTTTCTAGTGATAAAAAATATAAAGCTTAAAATATTTGGCGAACAAGTTCGGAAATTGAGAAAAGCTAAGGGGCTAAGTCAAGAGGAGTTAGCTGAACTAGCAGAACTGCATCGAAATTACATTGGCGGTATAGAACGTGGCGAGAGAAATGTCGCTCTTCTAAATATTGTGCGTCTAGCTAAAGCTTTGGAAGTACCGCTAAGCAAATTGTTGGAGGGGATAGAGTAAATGACTTCACCTTATGCGGGGCTTGCCACAGAAGATTGGGCAGTAAAAACGCGGGAACTGATAGAGATACATCCACTTAGCCCCAACGAAATATATGAAGTAGTAATTCAAGTCTGGCGAGAAATATTTGAATCTAATCTAACCAGCAAAAACTATAAAATAGGTGTAGATTTATTTCCCCGCCCCCAAATTATGGGATACTTTTTGCACGAACTCATCCCATTAGAATTGACTAGGCGATACCCAGAAGTTTGGCGTCGCGAAGAAAATGCTACTGAAAAAGATCTGGTCTGTCTTCTAGATGATTGCTTCTCGATCGAGATTAAAACTTCTTCAAGTAATCGTAATACATATGGAAATCGCAGTTATACTCAACTAAGCACTACTGGTATAGAAGGAAAGAAGAATAAATCGGGCTATTATCTTGTTATTAATTTCCAGAAATTTAACAAAAACGTTCAAGGCTCACAAGTACCGCAGATTAATTTAGTCAGATTTGGATGGTTAGACCGAGAAGATTGGCAAGGTCAAGCCGCTGCAACCGGGCAACAAGCGAAATTAAGTCCTGCTGTTGAACGTTATAAGTTGCTGCAATTACCAACTTTAGAATAAAGATAACTGCGCTTCTGTGAGTTCCTTGTCCCTCAAAAAATTATCTATTCTACTAGCAACAATCTCACAGTAATCAGCCCTAATTTCAAATCCAATAACTTGACGCTGCAAACCCAGGGCCACAATTGCTGTAGTACCGGAACCCATAAATGGATCTAAAACAATGTCGTTTAAATTCGATGCAGACTTGATGATGCGATCGACAACAGCAACAGGAAATTGAGCGGGGTGAGCAGTGCGTTCTTTTGAAGCTCGGTTTTTCCCCGACGTAACTTTTGGGAACTGCCAAACATCCGTCGGATTTTTGCCTTTTAAGTTTACTTTAATCTTGCCGTTCTTTTTCTGATTCGGATATTTCACATTGGGGTCGCGCACTTCATCCAAATTAAATGTATACTTATCTTGATTTTTTACATACCAGAGAAACTTTTCATTGCGGGGTGAAAAGAACTTGCTGCCCGCAACTCCCGCGCCGTAATTCCAGACAACTTCTTGAATCAGATAAAAAGGAACTTTGTCCCAAAGCAGGTAGGAAATCGGAATTGCTTTTGCCCGATCGCGAATTGACAAATAACCTAAATTCAGCCAAAACGCTCCTCGATCCAGCGTTACCCGGTAAACCTCGGCTATCCACTGCTCGCACCAGTTTAAATACTCATCTAACACCAAGGATTTTTCGTATTCTTTGCCGATGTTATAAGGCGGGCTGGTAACGGTTAAATCTACAAATTGATCCGGTAGCAGCTTCAATGCTTCCAAACAATCCATGTTATAAATTACGCAATTAGGAGCTTGGAAGTACGGTTTACCTAAAATATTCGCGATATCAGTCAAGCTCATGAAATATTTGGGAGATATTTTGTTGACAAAATGCAATAATTATAGTAAATGAGTTAAGAAATATTGTCAAACTCATCTGGACTGGGGAAGGCCCCTGCCGGAAACAAAAGGTTACAATCAAAAATAGATTCTATTTCCATAACAATACAGTTTATAGCTTGAACTTCTCAGTGCCAAATAACAACACCTCAACTCAATCCTTTCAATTTGACTCAATTGACAGCGCCCTCGCAGACCTCAAAGCAGGTCACATGGTGGTAGTAGTCGATGACGAAAATCGCGAAAACGAAGGCGACGTGATTTGTGCCGCCCAATTCGCTACCCCCGACAACATCAATTTTATGGCCGTGAACGCGCGGGGTTTGATTTGTCTAGCATTGAGTGGCGAAAGGCTCGATCGCCTGGAACTGCCCCTGATGGTCAGCAAAAACACCGACAACAACCAAACAGCCTTCACCGTCAGCATCGATGCAGTTAACGGCGTCAGTACCGGTATCTCCGCCGAAGACCGGGCGCGCACCATCCAAGTAGCAATCCACCCGGACACCAAACCTCAAGACTTGCGCCGTCCCGGTCACATTTTCCCGCTGCGGGCGATCGACGGTGGCGTCCTCAAACGCGCCGGCCACACCGAGGCCTCGGTTGACCTCGCCAGACTCGCCGGCCTGTATCCCAGCGGCGTCATCTGCGAAATTCAAAACCCCGACGGTTCGATGGCGAGGTTGCCCGAATTAATCGACTACGCCAAAACCCACAACCTTAAAATAATCAGTATTGCTGACTTAATTAGCTACCGACTCAAGCACGATCGATTCGTCCGCCGCGAAACCGTCGCCAAATTGCCCACTCAATTCGGCGAGTTTATGATTTACGCCTACCGCGACACCCAAGACAATTCAGAACACGTTGCTATTGTCAAGGGCAACCCGGCAGAATTTAAAGACAAACCCGTGATGGTGCGGGTGCATTCCGAATGCCTGACCGGCGATGCTTTGGGTTCCCTGCGCTGCGACTGCCGGATGCAACTGCAAGCGGCACTAAAAATGATCGAAAATGTCGGTTCTGGCGTCATAGTTTACTTGCGCCAAGAAGGTCGGGGGATTGGATTGGTAAATAAACTAAAAGCTTACTCCCTGCAAGATTTGGGATACGATACCGTAGAAGCCAACGAACGGTTGGGATTTCCCGCCGACTTGCGGAACTACGGCGTCGGAGCACAAATGCTCAACGATTTGGGAGTTCAAAAAATTCGGTTAATTACCAACAACCCGCGCAAAATTGCCGGGTTGAAAGGTTACGGCATTGAAGTAGCCGATCGCGTCCCATTACTGATTGAAGCCACAGATTACAACTCGATCTATCTGGCAACAAAAGCCGAAAAACTCGGTCATATGCTACTGCAAACTTATTTAGTAACAGTGGCGATTCAGTGGAACGAAACGAAGGAAGAAGGTAGAAGCCAGAAAACAGAAGGAAAAGAGGAAGATTCTGCCATTCAAAATCGGTACGAACACCTTGAGAAACTGCGGCATTTGGTAGCAAGTCGCGATTTACTGCTGCAAGAAGAAGCACGGCCGGTGGGAATAGCCCTGTTCGGAGAAAGCTCGCTCATCGTTCACCTCGGCTTCGACCAAGCTGGACTCGCAGCCCCCGATTGGTACAAAGATCCAAACCATCCTTACGTCAAGGCGATCGGTCAAATTCTCGGCGAAATAGCCACCTGGTCGGATTTGCAAAAATTAGAATTCATGGTTTCCTCCGGTGCCGATCCGCTCAAAACCCTGCAAGTCCAGCTCGATCGCGAGACATTCCCCCTCGAACAAGTGGTGGGAGAGTGCGCGAGGCTCGAACCTCAAAAAATCTACAGTTTTTGCCATCTTCCCGATTAAGCCATCGGAATGCCAAGCTAGGTTGAGCATTAAATAGAGCAAATTTGACATGGACATGAACGTTGGTGACTTTCTGCACCGGCTCGACCTCAGGGGACAAGCGCTTAAAGGCACCAACCTCGGGGGTGCGGAACTCCGGGGAGCCAACCTCAGGGGAACAGACCTCCGAGAAACCAACCTCAGCGGCGCTATGCTTAGGTATGCAGACCTGATTGAAGCCGACCTCACCGGCGCCAATCTGTGCGGTGCGGATTTAGCTGAATCATTTCTCAATTTAGCCAATCTCACTAGAGCCGATTTGACCGGTGCTGTCCTCCGAGAAGCTACTCTCGTAGGAGCAGAACTCAGTCAAGCCAATCTCAAACAAGCAAGTTTGATCAAGGCTAATTTAGTGGGAGCAAATCTCCAGGAAGCCAACTTAACCAGAGCCAACCTCAGCGGGGCGGATTTACGCGGTTCTCAGTTGAGCGGCGTGATTTTAGACAAGGCCGTCTACAACAACCGGACTATTTTTCCTGACGATATTGACCCTGGTGCAATGGGAGCATTTTTGCTAGCTCCCAATGCTTCGCTCCCTGGCTTAAATCTGGCTATGGTAGATTTGACCGAAGCCGATTTAAAAGGAGCCGATTTGCGGCGGACAAACTTATACAAAGCTATTTTATTTGGCGCAAAACTCGATCGGGCAAACTTAGCAGGAGCCAACCTCAGCGCAGCGGACTTGAGGGAAGCTAGTTTGAGCGGCACGATTTTAGAGAAAGCAGTTTATAGCAACAAAACATTGTTTTCCGAAGGCATTGATCCCGCTCTGGGCGGAGCTTATTTAATTGCTCCCAATGTATCGCTGCAAGGGGTAAACTTAACCGGAGCCGACTTAAACGGGTCAGATTTAAGCGGAGCTAATTTGAGCGGTTCTAACTTAAGTTCGGTTAATCTCAAAAATGTAGACCTCAGCAGAGCTAGCTTAAAAAAAGCTTACCTCAAAGGTGCAAACTTGGAGCAAACAGATTTGAGAGGAGCAGATTTAAGCGGCGCAATTTTACACCAAGTAAACTTGAGTTCTGCTGACCTCCGGGGTGTAGACTTAACAAGGGCTGACCTCAGCGGCGCTAATTTAAGGGATGCCGATTTGAGGGGGACAGATTTCACTGGAGCTACTTTGCTGTTCGCTAACTTGAGCGGGGCAGACTTGAGAGGTGTAGACTTGACAAAAGCTGACCTCAGCGGCGCTAAGTTAACCGAAGCTGACCTCCGAAAAGCAGATTTGATGAGAGTAAATTTGGAGGGAGCAGATTTAACTGAGGCAGACTTGAGCGATGCTAATTTATTCCGAGTCAATCTCAGAGGTGCTAACCTGAAAGGTACTAACCTCAAAGGCGCAAGTTTTAAAGGGGTATTTTTGACCGATGCTTATTTGAGCGAAACCGATTTGGCCGATATAGATATGAGTCCGAGTTTTTTTGAATTGCCACTAGAATCGGAATGGTAATTGACAGTTGACAGTTGACAGTTGACAGTTGACAGTTGGCAGTTGACAGTTGACAGTTGCTAGTTGGCAGTTGGCAGTTGATTAGTTGCTAGTTGGCAGTTGCTAATAATTACCGAATAACTAATAAACGAATAACTAATAAACGAATAACAACTGACAACTGACAACTAATCAACTGACAACTAATCAACTGACAACTAATCAACTGACAACTAATCAACTGACAAATGACTAATGACAAACCGTTAGGCTCTGTTATTCAAGGTTCTCTGAGCAAGGGATTAGAAGTGCGACTGCACGCAGATGTTTCGGTGGAAGATATGAGGGTGGGGAAATTTCTAGTAGTGCGGGGGGTGCGATCGCACTTTTTCTGTATGCTCACCGACGTGTCTCTCGGAACATCCAGCGGACGCATTTTATCCAACCCTCCCAACCCCAACGACGATTTTCTAATCGCAGTCCTCGCCGGTAGCAGCACCTACGGTACGATCGAGCTTGCGCCCATGTTGATGCTGACTGCGGAAAAAGAAAAATCTCAAGCAATCTTCAATCCAACAGGTAACGGAGTCCCTGAGAAAAAGGTGGCGTTAGGAAATTTGGGCTCTTTTGAGGCGCAAAGTGGCGCCGATATGGAACTGCTGCCGGTTAAAACGATTCCCAGTCACTTTTCCCAGGTGTTTGATGCCAAAGAAACCGATTTTAGGGCGGTTTTTGGCTGGGAAGATGACCCGTACCGTTGCAATTTTGCGATCGGCAAACCGATTGACATGGACGTTGCTGTGTGCTTGGATTTAGATCGATTTGTGGAACGCAGCAACGGAGTTTTTGGCAAGTCTGGAACCGGAAAATCTTTTCTGACGCGCTTGCTTTTATCGGGAATTATTCGTAAACAAGCTGCTGTTAATCTAATTTTTGATATGCACTCTGAGTACGGGTGGGAAGCGGTTTCCGAAGGAAAACAATTTAGCACTGTTAAAGGTTTGCGGCAGTTGTTTCCCGATAAAATTCAGATTTATACTCTCGATCCAGAATCGACAAAACGCCGGGGAGTCCGCGATGCTCAAGAGTTGTTTTTGAGTTTCGAGGAAATTGAAGTGGAAGATATCTCGCTGGTGCAGCGGGAGTTAAATTTGTCGGAAGCTAGTATCGAAAATGCGATTATTTTACGCAATGAGTTGGGCAAGGGTTGGATTAACAAGTTGCTGGAAATGACCAACGAAGATATTCAAATGTTTTGTGAAGAAAAGCGGGGAAATAAGTCTTCGATTATGGCTTTGCAGCGCAAATTAGAGCGGTTGAATGATTTGAAATATATTCGCAAACGCTGTCCAAAAAATTATGTAACTGAAGTTTTGCAGTGTTTAGATGGTGGCAAAAATGTAGTAATTGAGTTCGGTTCGCACTCGGATTTGCTGTCGTATATGTTAGCGGCAAATGTGATTACTCGCCGCATTCACGCATCTTACGTGCGGAAAGCTGAGAAGTTTTTGATGAGCAAAAATCCGTGCGACAAGCCGCAACCGTTAGTGATTACCATTGAGGAAGCTCACCGTTTTCTCGATCCGGCGATCGTGCGATCGACTATTTTCGGTACGATCGCCAGAGAAATGCGAAAATACTTCGTAACTCTGCTGATTGTAGACCAGCGTCCCTCCGGCATCGACGCCGAAGTCATGTCGCAAGTCGGAACGCGGATTACAGCCTTACTAAACGACGATAAAGACATCGATGCTATTTTTACCGGCGTTTCTGGAGGGCAGAGTTTGCGTTCTGTTTTGGCAAAACTCGACTCGAAACAGCAAGCATTAGTTTTGGGCCACGCCGTACCGATGCCCGTAGTCGTGCAAACTCGTCCTTACGACGAGCAATTCTACAGAGAAATTGGGGATATTGACTGGCAAGAAATGCCCGATGAACAAGTATTTGCAGAGGCCGAATCTGCTAAAATGGATCTGGGGTTTTAGATTGACAACGGCTAGATTAATTACAGAACTTAGGCAAATGTTACTGTAAATTAGTCTTTGCGAACAATTGGCGATCGCTGGCAAGGAGGGAAATACCTGGTTTTTGCCTGAGTTATAAATTAGAAAGTGCGAGGATCGACAGTAAAATAAAATTAGCACTCATCTAGGAACCCAGGAGTTTTCCCCGTCATACCCTCAGCCCTCATTTCACAAAATTTAAGATAAATAAAACTTAGGCATTTAAACGCAATTTTTAAGGGTTTGAGGATTTTTTAGCAGCTAGCTAGGAGTCGGAAAGCCCGATCGTCTATAACTTTATGGAAACCCAAAATCAGAGTTTAAGTTATATTAATCGCTTGCGGCACCCTCGACTGTCATAATCGGTTTTAAAGGAATTTCACCAATTTACTATGTGAGTTTTTATACAAAAAAATGTTAATTTGTGGCCCGATCGCAATTTGGAAATTCCCGTTCTAATTCGCAGTTTGACAATTCTCGGTGCGGCAGGTGGCATACAATATAATTCAAGCCAGTTGAAGTGCAAGTATCAAAAAAAAACACTCGCTTCGATAAGCAGGAGTAATAAATGTACGGTTTAGTTAACAAAGCGATCGAAGAAATGGTTTGTTCTCGCTTCGGGGAAGAGACTTGGGAAACCATCAAAGAGAAAGCAGATGTAGACATTGACGTTTTCATGACAATGGATGCTTATCCAGACGATCTCACTCACCGGCTGGTACATTCGGCAAGCGAAGTGCTAGGAATCAGCGCCGATGATATTTTACAGGCTTTCGGCGAATACTGGGTAATCTATACCGCCTCTGAAGGCTACGCCCAAATCCTCGATATGGCGGGAGATAACCTGCGGGAGTTTCTGGCAAACCTGGACAACCTCCACGCCCGCGTAGGGTTGAATTTTCCCCAGCTTCAACCGCCTTCGTTTCAGTGTACTGAAAACTCAGAAAATAGCATGGAACTGCACTATTACTCTCACAGGCAAGGGTTTGCCCCAATGGTGAAGGGGCTGTTGAAAGGTTTGGCGTGCCGATTCCAAACAGAGGTAGAGATCGAGCAAACAAGCGATCGCACTCAGGGAGCAGATCGCGACGTGTTCTCCATCCACTGCAAATCTAGCTAAAACTATTATGGTTTCCCCTGTATTCAGTTCTTCTCCTCTGATATTTGCAAAAGCTTTTCCATTTCATTTAGCATTCCGGAGATGGGAGACTGAAATTGTGCATTTGGGAGATGTTTTAGCTCGGATCTGCCCCGAATTATCTTTAGGAAGTTCGCTCAAGGAACACTTTCGGATCGAACGGCCGAACGTTCCTCTAGAATTTGACGCCATTCGAGAGCAGTCTCGCTCGATCTTCCTTCTCGAATCACTGCACAGCAAAATGCTGCTTAAAGGGCAGATGGTGGTGGCGGAAAATCAAGAAGTAATCTTTTTCCTCGGTTCCCCTTGGATCGCAGACTTAGCGGATCTCGCCCCGCTGGGGCTGACGATTAACGATTTCGCCCTTCACGATCGGGTAGTTGACTTGCTTTTCTTGTTGCAAGCACAGAAAACTGCCTTAGCGGATGCTAAAAAACTCACTGAGAAATTAACCAAACAGCGAGCTCAATTGCGCGTGGCACTACAGGAAGCAGAACAGGCGGCGAATGCTGTAGCCCAAAACCAACAACTCAAGAAAACTCTGCAAGAATTGCAGCAAACCCAAGCGCAACTGATCCAAAGCGCCAAAATGTCGAGCCTCGGTGAACTTGTCGCGGGTGTAGCTCATGAAATCAACAATCCCGTCAATTTTATTGTAGGCAACCTCGACTGCGCCCGCGACAACATTCAACAGTTGCTGAAACTGATAGAACTCTATCAAAAATACAATCCCGCTCCGGCACCGGAAATTCTAGCTTATAGAGATGAAATTGAATTTGAATTTTTACATCAAGACTTGCCTAAACTTTGCTCTTCCATGCGGGTAGGCGCTGACCGGATTGGCAAGATCGTGCTGTCGCTGCGTAATTTTTCTCGCCTAGATGAAGCGGAAATGAAGTTTGTCAATATCCACGAAGGGCTAGATAGTACGCTGCTAATACTGCAACACCGGCTCACAGGAAATAATGGCAGGCCGGAAATTGAAGTGATTAAAGAATATGGCGATCTGCCATTTATAGAATGTTATGCAGGACAGCTCAATCAGGTGTTTGTCAATCTGCTCGGCAATGCCATAGATGCTATAGAAATGGGTGCCAGTGAAGGCGGTAGGATTCGGATTCGCACGGAACTGTTGCCGGCGGGCGATCGCGCCAGAGTGCTAATTGCCGATAACGGGCCGGGATTTGGCACTCTTGTTAGCGATCAAATGTTTGACCCGTTTTTTACCACAAAACCTGTAGGTCAGGGTACGGGGTTGGGGCTCTCAATCAGTTACCAGATTGTTGTTTTGAAACATCAGGGGTTGATTCGCGGCATTTGTGTACCGGGTTCCGGGGCGGAGTTTTACGTTGAAATTCCGTTGAGGCAAACAAATTAGGGCTGGCGCGTTCACAGCCAGCTTTTAAGCTTCGATCGCCCTCTGGAATTGTCTGTTATGTTCGAGGGGGAGAGGGGGAGAGGGGGAGATGATTCTTGCTAGTGGGGAATACGGCATTGAAATTTACAATTTAAATGCCCAACAGCCAGCTTTTATAGACCTTTACTTACTCGCATCCGAATTCGCATAGCATATTTTAATAAAAATGTCAATAAATATTTTAAACAGTTACTCGCATCTAATACGGCGATCGAGTTCGGTTATCTCGCATCGCAGCATCTAGGCAGGGAGAAAAATTCAAGCGATGATAGAACAGAGAGCAAAACAAAGCCCTCGAATTGCATGAGTCTGTTTGCATGAGTATTGTGAAGTTGAGTGGCAGTTAAAACTAACAGGGAATTCAAAACCTTAAGGAAAAATGTAGAATCTTGACCTTAAGACAGAGGTTTTTACCCTTTACGATCCTCAAAATTGGGAATAATATTGAGAAAACTAAACTCTTGCTTCACTTCGCCTTGAACTAGCCGTTAAAGCTAGTAAGCTACCGAAAATCGACGGGGATTACTGGAAAATCCAGCACAAAAGTAATCCCAAACAAAAAGCTTCTACCGATCGTCACCGATAAACAGGAGGGGAAACATCCCCTTTGTCGCAGTCTTTATCCCACTTGCAAAAGTGGGACAGGGTATCACCAACTTTTTATCTGTTGTTACAAGGAGTGCAATACTCACCCATGTCCACCACAACCCCCAAAAACAAAACAGTGAAAGCCGATCGCATGGGCAGCCGGCCATACTCCTCAACGGATACGGTTCGTACCTATCTGCACGAGATCGGTCGCGTACCCCTGCTAACCCGAGAAGAAGAAATTGTTTTCGGGAAGCAGGTGCAGCAAATGATGAAATTAATCGAAGCAAAACAAGCACTTGCTAAAGAATGGCAGCGGGATCTGACGAATCAAGAGTGGGCTGCCGAAATGGAGTTGACCGAACCTGAACTTAGCCGGATCTTACAAATAGGGCGGCGGGCAAAGCAAAAGATGATTGAAGCGAATTTGCGGCTAGTAGTGGCGATCGCCAAAAAATACCAGAAACGCAATATGGAATTCTTGGATTTAATTCAAGAAGGCACCCTCGGTTTAGAACGAGGAGTAGAAAAATTTGACCCGATGCGGGGATACAAATTTTCTACTTATGCCTACTGGTGGATTCGGCAAGCCATTACCCGCGCGATCGCCCAACACGCCCGCACGATTCGATTGCCAATTCACATCACCGAAAAACTAAACAAAATCAAAAAAGTGCAGCGGGAACTCACCCAGCAGTTGGGCCGTTCTCCCTCCCCTGCGGAAATTGCCACCGCCCTGGAACTGCAACCTTCGCAAATTCGAGAATACCTGCTGATGGCAAGACATCCAGTTTCTTTGGACTTGCGGGTAGGCGACAACCAAGATACTGAACTGCAAGAACTCTTAGAAGACGAAACTGCATCTCCCGACAACTACATTACCTCGGAATTGCTGCGACAAGACCTGAATACTTTGATATCAGAACTTACCCCCCAGCAGCGAGATGTAATAATTCTGCGCTTCGGTTTGGAAGACGGCACAGAAATGTCTCTGGCGAAAGTCGGAGAACGGTTAAATCTCAGCCGGGAACGGGTGCGGCAGCTAGAACATCAAGCCCTTGCCCACCTGCGGCGCCGCCAATCTCAAGTCCGAGAATACTTGGCTAGTTAGTCACTAAAAAAGTTGAGATTTCCCAAAATCTCAACTTTTTTTACGTTTATACCCGTTTGAAACAAGAATGTAAGTGTAAGCCGGTGATTCACACAATTAGGCAATAGGTCATTCCCAATTATTCCATTCTTTAATCTAAAAATAGGACTTACGCACTATCGAGCTTAAATCAAGGGTTTGAGATTGCTTCACTACGTTGTCTTCGGACCGAAAATCGTAGTATATGCGTCCAGGACTATAAAATTTAAAATCTAAAATGGTATTATTTGATGGGTGGATTGCCCAATCAGGACGGACGCAAAATTTATCAAAACTAATCTTAGATTTGAGTTCAGGAACCGGGCGGGCGATCGTTCCTTCAAATTAATAGCCAACATTAAGCCAAATACCCGGTTTCTCTACAATCTTTGTGAAACTGGTACAAGAGGCGCTTGGAACCAGGTATTTTAAATTTTGGGGTCTGGAGTGGTTTTGACTTATTTGATATTGACAGGAAGTTTACAAGCGATCGCGATCGTGCTTGCTCTCTCGCCCGGTAACTTGAGCATCGCATTCCCCGCACGCCGATCGCAGGACTCGGACATCAAATCCGGCGTTTTAAGCTCGCAATCTCCCCCAAATCCTGCGCCCGATACAGCTAGCGCAGGTTTAGCAGATGGCATTTACCTCTACGGCCAGTCGAGGAACCCAGAGGAAATTAAACAAGAATATTTTGTATTTGAAATGCGGCAGAGTAAGGTAGTCGGCGCTTTTTACCTGCCTCGGTCTGCTTTTTACTGTTTTTACGGCACAAGCGATCGAACTCAGTTAAATTTAATAGTAGTGGACAGTTACGACGGCAGTCGCTCTCCCTACTCCGTAAACCTGCAACAATATTACCCAATTTCTACCATCAGCGAGAACGATCGGCGCATCTTGGATATTTGCAAAGAATCTCACAAACAACAGGTGTGGGGAAAGTAGCAGAAGACTGGCGCCGCCCCAGCATTCAGGGTTCAGGAAACAACAGTAAAATTGCTCCTGAGTTGAGAATTTCGGACGAAAATCATACACACGGCAAGATGAAACTGCGTCGGAAAACACTATCGATCATTGGCATTACCATCGCTGGACTGACTGGCATTCTGTATGCCGCCTCATCAAGAATCCTCTTGGGCAGCCTTGCAAAAGCAGAGGAACAAGAAGCCACCCAGGTTGTCAAGGGAGTGCTCAGCGTGTTCGAGCAAACCGCAGATGACTTCAACTCGCGCTTTGCCGACTGGTCTGCCTGGGACGACACCTACGATTTTATCCAAAACCGCAACTCAGAATTCATTGACTCCAATTTAATTCCAGAAGGGCTGGCTAATATAAGAGTTAATATAGCCGTATTTGTCAATACTTCTGGCAAAATAGTTTACGGTACGGGTTTAGACAGCGAAAAGCTGAAACTAACGCCTGTTCCAGAAGCATTAAAACGGCGCATTTCTCTCAGTGACCCGCTGTTGCAGCACCCCAACGCCAACAGCAGCCTCGCTGGTATCATGCTGCTGCCGTCAGGGCCGATACTGATTACTTCCCGGCCAATTCTCACGACTAAAAGCATCGGCCCGATCCGAGGTACGCTGATATTCGGGCGCAATTTGGATGCTGCTGGTATTGCGAAGGTTTCTAAAATTACTCGCTTGCCACTGATCGTACACAGCGTTAATGAGGCTCATTTGCCTGCTGACTTTCAGCAACTGCGGGAGAAACTGTCGGAAAAAAAACCGATTTTGGTGCGTCCTTTAAGCGAAGAGTCGATCGCGGGTTACGCTCTAATCAACGATATTTACGATCGACCTGCGCTGCTGCTGCGGGTGGATATCCCCAGAGAAATATATCGGCAAGGTCAAATTAGTTTGCTCTACCTGCTGGTGTCTGTAATCCTGGCGGGAATTGGGTTTGTCGGCTGCACTTTGCTGCTGCTAGAGTATCTGGTGCTGTCTCGGCTGAGCGGTTTGGCAAAAGCGGTGAACCGCGTCAGCAGCAGCCAAGACCTGTCGGTGCGACTACCGGTGACGGGCGAAGACGAGTTGTCCGACCTTGCCCATACTATCAACGGAATGTTGAGTGCGATCGCGATCGCCGAAAGCGAACAACTTGAGGAAAAAGCCCGCTACCGAGCTGTCGTGGAGCAAGCTACAGATTGCATTTTCCTGTGGGACGCTCAAACCAAACGTCTTTTGGAAGCCAATACAGCGTTTACAGACTTGCTCGATTACAGTCTTGATGCGATTTCGCAACTGACTATTTACGATATCATCGCTTACTCTAAAGACCTAATTGACAACAATATCGAGTTGCTGCTGACGGACAAACAATTCAGAATTGGCGAAGTTCTCTACCGCCGCCGAGACGGTTCCTGCGTGGATGTAGAAGTGAGCGGGAGCGTGATTTCCTACGGCGGCCGCGAGATTATTTGCACTGTTGTCCGCGACATTACCGAGCGCAAGCAAGCCGAAGCCGAACTGCGAGCCTCAGAAGAACGCTACAGACTTTTGTTTAAAAATAACCCCCATCCGATGTGGGTTTACGATTTAGAAACTCTGGAATTTATAGCAGTCAATCAGGCTGCTGTCCAACACTACGGCTACACGCGCGACGAATTTCTCAACATGACCGTTGCGGACATTCGTCCTCCCCAAGAGCTGCCGAGATTGCTAGAAAATATCTCCCCAGTAGATGTCGGTATTGAGTTTGCAGGTGTGGGGCAGCACCTCAAAAAAGACGGAACAATTATTGATGTAGAAATTACCTCTTATACTCTGGTATTTGATAGCAGAAATGCTGAATTAGTGCTGGCTCACGACGTGACCTACCGCTTGCAAGCCGAGGCAGAAATGTACAAAGCCAAGGAAGCTGCAGAAGCAGCTAGTTTGGCTAAAAGTCAGTTTTTGGCTAACATGAGCCACGAACTGCGAACTCCTCTGAATGCGATTATCGGTTACAGCGAGATTCTGCAAGAAGAGGCTTTAGATTTGGGCGAAGAAGATTTTGTGTTGGATTTGAAGAGAATTCACAATTCAGGCCAGCTTTTACTTTCCTTAATTAATGATATTCTGGACTTGTCGAAGATTGAAGCCGGTCACGCGGAACTTGAATTAGAAACTTTTGACGTGTGCGAGGCTGTTCAAGATGTAGCCATAACTGTTGAACCGCTATTTTTGCGAAACACTAATCGCCTGAATGTGGAGTGTCCTCATAATATTGGCGAATTTTATTCCGACCAAATTAAATTGACTCAAATTTTGTTTAATTTGCTCAGTAATGCAGCTAAGTTTACTCATAAAGGAACAGTTACACTCAGCGTTGAAAGAATTAAAAATGACGAGAATAGTTGGGATTCTGAACAGTTAATTTTTAATTGCAGTGATACGGGGATTGGGATGACTCCTGAACAGCTACAAAAGTTATTTCAACCTTTTACGCAAGCTGATGCTTCGACTACCCGTAAGTACGGAGGTACGGGTTTGGGTTTGGCAATAGCGCAGAAATACTCTCAGATGCTGGGGGGAGAAATTACTGTGAGTAGCGAATTTGGCAAGGGGTCAACTTTTACCCTGATTTTGCCAGCATAGCTATTTTTAAAATTTGAGAGGGGCGAAAAAGTCTTGACTACGAACAACATTAATACTCAATACCTGCTTGAGCTTTAATCCCTTGTTCTCGGAATGGATGCTTAACTAATGTCATTTCTGTCACCAAGTCTGCCCGTTCAATTAGCGCTGGCGGGGCGCCTCTGCCTGTTAAAATAATGTGGGTTTCTTCTGGTTTTTGGTCTAACCCGGAAAGCACTTGCTCGACTTGCAAATAACCTAGTTTTAATGCTATATTGACTTCATCTAGAAGAACTAATTTAAATTCGGGATTGCAGATAAAAGTTAGGGATTTTTCCCAGGCTTTTTTAGCTGTTTCGATATCTCGATCGCGGTCTTGCGTGTCCCAGGTAAAGCCTTCCCCCATTGCGTGGAATTCTAGCTGTTTTTCCCAGAGTTGAAAAACGGCTTTTTCTGCGGGTTCCCAAGCTCCCTTGATAAATTGTACTATAGCGACGCGGTATCCGTGACCGAGCGATCGCACAACCATTCCCAAAGCTGCCGTGGTTTTGCCTTTACCGTTACCCGTATTAACAATAATTAAACCTTTTTCTTTCGAGGAGTTAGCGATTCGCTGTGATTGCACTTCTTGGCGGCGCTGCATTTTCTGTTTGTGTTGTTGGGCTGTTAAGCCAGTGGTTGCAGTAGTTTCTGTATTGGTTTCCATTAGATTTTTTTTAACCGCAGATGAACGCAAATAAACGCTGATGCAAGATGTCTAGTTATTGCCACAGTGTTTTCAAGTTTAGCACAAAACCGGGCAAAACATTTTCTCCTGAAAGTTCTGTCGGACGTTCCAAAATTTCTTTTTCTTGTCCTTGACGATAGATTTCGACTCGGCGCGTTTTGCGGTTGATTAACCAGCCTAGTTTTACTTGGTTGTTCATATATTCTTGCATTTTGTCTTGAGTATCTTTTAAACTGTCGGTTAGCGACATTAACTCTAAGACAAAATCCGGGGCAATGGGAGGAAATTTTTGTTTTTGTTCGGGAGTGAGTGCATCCCATCTTGATTTTTCAATCCAAGAGACATCGGGAGAACGGTTTGCACCGCTGGGCAGTTTGAAGCAAGTTGAAGAATCGAAACAAATTCCCAGTTGAGTTTGTCTGTTCCAAATCACAAAGTCAGCATTAATTTCTGAGTTATAATTTCCGGTTTCTCCTCCTGTGGGTGACATAACGATTATTTCTCCTTCGGCATTGCGTTCAAATTTGACATCGGGGTTTTCGCGACACAATTGATAAAATTGGTCGTCGGTTAGTTTAACTATGGAGTTGAAGTTGATGGTAACTGCTATCATGATATTTTATCAGGATGTGGGGGAATTTTTAAGCCAGATAAGGTATATGAATGCCGAGCAAGGTAGAATGATGCAGATGCTGTAAATATTATTGAGGTACACAGAAGATATTAGAATATTTATTGAGCCGCTTGCGATCATGATATCACCTACTTATAACTAGCTTTCCATGGTTTTATAAAAAGCTTTTTGGAGAGAACACTTACAGACATACCAATAATAAAATGCAATGTTTATTTCGCTAAACAATTTAGGTACTCCCTCTAGTAAACTGGAAAATATCTTGTTTTTTAAATGCAGGGAATCTATGCCGATCGCAAAAAACAACAAGCCCAAACCCGCTAACAGTATTTGGTAGGGAGTTAACTGTAGTTCTCGCCGAAAAAACCATCCGTAGGATGACAAAACAAGGGCGTACAAAAGACTTACTCCTAGCTTGGGAATTCCTAATGCGATCATATATATATGAATTCGGTAAGTTTGATTCAGCAGAAACCCACCTGTTAAAAGAGCAGAAAATAAAATAAATCGATTTTTTTCATGGCACGGTTGAATAGTTTTAGCTAATCCATAGGTAAAAGTACAAATAACGACTGGCACAGAACATAAAACTTGGAAAGTCCGAGTTAATAAAGCGACATTGGGATTGGGAGAAAAATAAGGCTGAAAGAATAAATCGCTGACTTTTAACCCGAAAAGTTGAGTAAAAAATATCAGCAGCGCCACTAGGAAGAAGGATAAACAATTTAGTCGGACAACAAAGCGAGAAATAGTCATAAGCAATTAATACCAAAAATTAGGTTTACTGCTCAAATACAAAAAAATTATATCACCAATATCTCTGGATATTTTGCTAAACTTAATCAGGAGTGTTATCAAAACAAGGAGACAGTCATGCTGTCAGTGAAAGAAGCAGAATCGATAGTTCTAAATTTGGCGCAACCCCTCGACAGTCAGCGGGATGTAGAAACTGTAGACTTGCTGGCAGCATCGGGGCGCATTTTGGCTGCACCCGTCACTGGTTCTCTCGATTTTCCTTATTGGGACAATTCGGCAATGGATGGGTACGCGGTGCGCTTTGCTGATGTGGAAAACTGTAGCGCCGAAAAACCAGTGGTACTCGAAGTAGTTGAGGAGATTCCAGCCGGATATCAGCCTCAAAATACCGTCCAATCGGGGCAAGCGGCGCGAATTTTTACGGGTGGGGTGATGCCTGCGGGTGCTGATACGGTGGTAATGCAGGAAGAAACAAGGCGAGAGGGCGATCGTATTTTTATCTTAGTTTCTCCTGAAAAACCGCAAGCATTTGTCAGGCACAAAGGCGCTTTTTATCAAGCAGGAACAACTTTGCTAACTCCCGGTACAGTTATCAATGCCCCTGAAATGGCGGTGTTAGCAACTGCCCAGTGCGTTCAAGTTCCCGTTTATCGGCGGCTGCGGGTGGCAATTTTTTCTACTGGTGACGAATTGGTATCGCCAGACCAACCTTTGGCACCGGGGAAACTGGTAGACTCGAATCAGTATGCTTTGACAGTTTTGTTGGCGCAAATGGGATTTGAACCGATTCGATTGGGCATTGTTCCTGATAATGAAGAGGCGTTAAACAAGGCGATATCCCGGGCTGTTGCGACGGCGGATTTGGTGCTTTCTACGGGGGGAGTCTCGGTAGGAGACTACGATTATATTGAGAAAATATTGGGGGATTTGGGAGGAAAAGTTCACGTTAGTTCTGTGGCGATTAAGCCGGGGAAACCTTTGACGGTTGCTGGGTTTAAACGAGGTGAAAAAAATCAGGACTCGCCGAGTTTGAGTTCGGATTGTCTCTATTTTGGTTTGCCGGGAAATCCGGTTTCGGCTTTAGTCTGCTGTTGGCGTTTTGTTGTGCCTGCTTTGAGAAAGATGTCTGGGCTTGCCCCGGATGCTTGGGGGCCGGAGTTTGTCAAAGCTAGGTGTAATGCTGAATTGCGATCGCCTGGTCGGCGCGAAACTTACATTTGGGGTAAACTACATTTAGTTGCCGGAGTCTGGGAATTTGAACCTGCTAGCGGCAGCCAAAATTCAGCCAATTTAATTAACCTCGCCAATACCACTGGTTTAGCAGTTTTGCCACCAACGGAAACCTGGGTTGGGCCCGGCGAATTTGTAGAAGTTTTAAAAGTTAGTCAGTAGTCAGTAGTCAGTAGTCAGTAGTCAGTAGTCTTACTTCTTCCATCCGTTAAATCCGTTACAAAATCCGTTGCCGAACTTCCTTCGTATTATGAGAATTTTAATTGTTGAAGATGACCCGATGATGCAACTGGGATTAGAGCAAGTTTTAGCCGATTCCCCAGAAATAGAAATAGTAGGACAAGCAGAAGACGGCTATTTAGGCGTAGCAGCCGCACTGAAACTCAAACCTGATATTATTGTGATGGATATCGGTTTGCCGCGGCTGGACGGCATAGCAGCGACGCAGCAAATTAAAGCACAACTGCCAGAAGTTCGAGTAGTAATGTTAACTTCTCACACGGCAGAAACTGAAATTATTGCTGCCCTTTCTAGTGGGGCTGATGCTTATTGCATTAAAGGTGCTTCCGTAGACAGGCTGTTAGCAGCGATTGCAGCCGCAGCAGAGGGAGCTACATATCTTGACCCTCAAATTGCCCGGACTGTCATCGAACACCTCAAACCCCCGATACCTGCCTCTACAACTACTTTTGGTCAGTTGTCGCAGCGGGAATTGGAGGTGTTAAGATTAATGGTGGAAGGTAACAGCAATCCCGAAATTGCGGCGGCGCTTTACTTGAGTCCAAATACTATTAAAACTCACGTTCGCGGTATTATGAATAAGTTGGCAGTGGATGACCGCGTGCAAGCAGCAGTTGTAGCGCTGAGAACTGGATTGGTGTAAAGAAGGAAGTTCGGCAACGGATTGTTTAACGGATTTAACGGATTTAACGGATGGATGTTGATGGAATAGGGAAGTTCGGCACCGGATTGTTTAACGGATTTAACGGATGTGGGGAAGAGGTTCGAGGGAAGAATTCCTAGTTACCAATTACCAATTACCAATTACCAATTACCAATTACCAATTACTAGCAATTTGAGTGATATAATCTATGTCTGAGTGGATAGAAATCGGTAAAATTGTAGCAGCTCAAGGTTTGGACGGGGAAGTGCGAGTCTATCCCGATTCGGATTTCCCGGAAAGATTTATCGAACCGGGGAAGCGGTGGATTTTGCGCCCTAACAAAAGTGAACCGGAACCGATCGAGTTTTTGGGCGGTCGCTACATTCCGGGTAAAGGGCTGTATGCTGTAGAGGTAGAGGGTGTGGAAGACCGCGATAGTGCTGAGGCGCTGCGGGGCTGTAAGTTGTTTGTTGAAAAGACCGATCGACCTTACCTCGAATCTGATGAGTTTTACGTCCAAGATTTGATCGGTATGGAAGTTTTTAACCAGTTAACCGGGGAAATCCTAGGCAAGGTAAGTGATATTATTCCCGCAGGTAACGACCTTTTAGAAGTAGAAACGAATCTAACGCCGCCGGAAACTGTCGCCGCAGAATTAGAAAAGCCAAAACAGCCTGAAACTCCCAAAGCCAACGCTGACCCCAGAAATACCCGCAAACCACGGAAAATTCGCGTTAAAGAGCCTAAATCCACAAAAATATTGATTCCTTTTGTGGAAGAGATTGTGCCAGTTGTTGACTTAGAACAAGGCAGAATTGAAATTGTGCCTCCTCCTGGTTTATTGGAATAATATCATTTCTGGTCAAGCGACCGGATATGATAGAGCAATTCTAAATAAGTCGTAAATTTTTTACCCCACCCCAAACCTCCCCGCGGGTTCGGGGAGGGAGTAAGAAATTCACAAAGGATGCGAGGATTGCTATATTAGTTATTTAAAATTCCCCCTTCTCAATTCCCAATATTAATCATTTTCTCTATTTGTGTACCGCACTATCAAGTAACTGATTGAAAGGGCGAAAATTGCCGTCGCCAAGCCAATCAAGTCGGCTGCTGTTTTCTTTTCTAGGTCAAGAATGATGATTTTTCGAGATACTGCTATCAAAGAAGTTACAATAACTAGCTCTACTTGAATTACGTGCTTTTTCAGATAAGCTGTAATATTTTCCAATATTTCCAGAGCAATTAAAACATTTAAAAACAACCCAAATATGACAAACAAGGTGTCTTTTAACAAATTATCACTGTGGTTTACCAATTCTTTTGCTAAAAAAATCAGCAAATCGCAAACGCTGAGGAGAATTACCCAAATCATCGCCAGTGATAAAATTTTCGATATTGCTACTTCTACACTTTCTGTGAAATGCAGAAAGTGTTCATCATTGCCAAACTTAGAAATTTGCCTAAATATTTTTTTCAGCATACCAGTGATTTAGTCATCTTTCTTGATGATTCTGTCATTGTTCGGTACACTTTGCAAGCGCAAAACTCGGTGAGTGTTTGGTTTCACGGCGGCAACCCGTTGCTGGGGAAGGAGGCTCTCTCTGCCTGTTATATTTTATAGTTTTTTGGGTCAGCTAGGAATCGATCGCACGCGAGCGAACTCCTGATTAATAATTTTTGCCATAAGAAATCCTCAAACTATTGCCTAGCAACATTTTGAGGACTTCAATGCGCGGTGCGCTCAGAGAAATAACTATCTATTCTCAACAAAGAATGATTGTTTACTCCCTGATTGCTCCGACGCCATACACAAGCGAGCTAAAAATTTAGCTGGAGTGGTTTAGTAACGACGAGAAGAGCGGTCGTTGTTGCCCCAGTTACCGCTGTTAGAAGAACCACGTTCTTCACGAGGTTTAGCCTTATTGACCTTGAGGTCGCGACCCATCCACTCAGCACCGTCAAGAGCCTCAATGGCTGCGGTTTCTTCGGCTTCTGTAGACATTTCTACAAAAGCGAAGCCACGCATCCGACCTGTTTCGCGGTCAGCAGGCAATTGAATGCGCTTTACTGTACCGTACTCTCCAAAAGTTTGGCTGAGGTGCTCCTGCGTTACTTCGTAGGATAAATTGCCGACATAGATTGACATTGAACATTCTCCAGAATCAGAGGGTGTAGAGATTTAAATCCGGAGGAACGCCGATCGAACGAACTGTACTGCCGAAAATAAAGCCTTGTAAAAAGATCATAGCACCTATGGGTGCAAACTGCAATTGTCTGACTCAATTAATTTAAAACAAGCCAGAAAGCATTCGCCAGAAGGCATTCTGCCGAAGGAAAAACTCCCAATCAAGAAGGAACAACTCAGAATAAATAAATTTAATTTTCCTTATTCCCGGGCTCTGCCGGGGAAACGCAGTTTTTAGGCTGCGTAATGGCATAACGATTTTAGGTTTTAGATCTGGGATTTGCGATTTAAGATTTATGTGTAGGGTATCTCCGGGTTCAAATTTGCTTGATCCAGAGAGGTTGTTACCCCAAAAACGGATACAAGCCCCGGACTCCTGTCGGGAAGAGTGCAAAATTTTCGACCCTTCGACAAGCTCAGGGCAACGCTCTGGTTCAAGATCCCAGATTCATGTGTGGAGTACATCTCCAATAGTTCGACTGAGCGTGATTGACTGAGCGCTCGCCGAACGTCAACCAAGTTCCTCCCCATCTAACCCGGATCTTCCCGCTCGTTCTGCGGTGATTTGTAACATTCCGTAGTTGGAGGCCAGCTCAAGAAGTGACGGCAAGGGTGGATTTTGCCCAATTAAATTCCCCAACTTCTGCTGCAACTTCTGATCCAACTTCCGCCGCAGTTTCTGCCCCAACCAGCACCAAGTGCACCGCACAAGCTTTTAACTCAGGCTGTTTGGAATCTGGACAGCTTGCAGCATGAGTCATGGCATTGGCTTCAGCACCTTCGGCCCACAGAGAACCCCAGTGCATGGGTACAAATAGCGTACCTGGGGCGATCGCCTTTGTGACTTTTGCCGGAAACTGCGCCTTGCCACGGCGCGATCGAACTTCCAGCAAATCTCCCTCCTTAATCTGCAATTGGGCAGCATCGCGGGGGTGAATTTCCAAAAACGGATCGGGGTGCAATTGATTAATTTTCTCTGTTCTACCCGTCCGCGTCATCGTGTGCCAGTGTCCGTAAACTCTCCCTGTCGTCAACACAAAGGGATAATTCGGATCGGGAGGTTCTGCCAGTCCCCGGGAGTGATAGGCCGAAAATCTCGCCCGCGCGTCAGGAGTGTGAAAACGCCTGTCAGTATAAAGCCGTTTCGCTTCGTTTGCTGGATGCGGAGGCTGATTTTCTGGGCAAGGCCACTGCTGGGGGCCTTCTGTACGCAAATACTCGTGGCTGAGGCCTGTGATGTCGCAAGGCTGGCCCTGCGTCAACTGCACGTACTCTTTGAATACGTCAGCAACGCTGTCGAAAGCAAAGTGTTGGGCAAAACCCAACCTGCGCCCCACCTCCGCGAAAATGCTCCAGTCGTCGCGGCCTTCCCCGGAGGGAGTGTCGAAACCGGGACAAAAGGTAATCCGGCGTTCGGAATTTGTCATTACCCCAGTTTTTTCGCTCCACTGCGTTGCCGGCAGCAGGATGTGAGCGTAGGCCGAGGTTTCAGTGGGATAGTAAGCTTCTTGATAAATAGTAAAGGGCGATCGCAGCAAAGCGGCTTTAGTGCGTTCCAAATCCGGCATACTCACCACCGGATTAGTAGCTGCAATCCATAGCAACTCGACATCGCCAGTTTCCAAGCCGGTGATCATATCCCAAGCTGTGCGGCCTGGATTCGGGGAAATACTTCCCGGTGCGATTCCCCAAAACTCCTCGACTTGGGTTCTGTGTTCAGCATTTTTCACAAAACGGTAGCCTGGGAGCAAGTGAGACAGTCCTCCGGCTTCCCGCCCTCCCATCGCGTTTGGCTGGCCGGTGAGGGAAAACGGGCCGCATCCCGGTTTGCCAATTTGACCGGTCATCAAGTGCAAATTAATCAGCGATCGCACCTTTGCCGTGCCTTCCGACGACTGATTCATTCCCATCGACCACAGCGACAAAACGCGCTGCGACTGTTCCCAGTAGTTTGCCGCCGTTTCTAACTCGCTGACAGTAATGCCACAGCGCGAGGCTACAAACTCCGGCGTGTAGCTGCTAATAACCTCAGCAAAAGCTGAAAAATTCGCCGTGCATTCTTCAATAAACTCAGAATCTATTGCTTGCCTGCGTAACAGCAAATATGCAATTCCATTAAGCAAATCTATATCAGTACCCGGTTTAATTGCTAAGTGCAAATCCGCCGCTTCCGCAGTCGGAGTCCGCCTTGGATCTACCACAATCATCTTGACATTTGGATGCTTTTTGTGGTATTTTGCTAATCGATTAAATACGATTGGATGGCATTCCGCTGTATTGCTGCCAATAATAAAAGCGCAATCTGTTAATTCTAAATCGTCGTAACAGCAAGGCGGCCCGTCCGAGCCAAAGCTTTGAACGTATCCAGAGACTGCTGAAGACATACACAATCGAGAATTAGCATCAAAATTATTAGTACCCAGACAACCTTTCATTAGTTTCTGGGCAATATAATAATCTTCTGTTGCGAATTGACCCGAACCGTAAACGCACAAAGCATCGGGGCCGCGGGTGCTGCGAATTGTTTGGATGCGGTTAACAATTGCATCGAGAGCTTCGTCCCAGCTAGCGCGGCGGAACGGTTTGTCGAGAGTATCTCGCATCATCGGATACAGTAGCCGATCGCTCCGAATGGACTCTGCTACGGTTGCTCCCTTAATACAAACCATGCCTTGACTTGATGGGTGATTGCGATCGCCCCGCACTTTCCAACCTTGGTTTTTGTCGGGAACAACTTCTAGACCGCAACCTACACCGCAGTATGGGCAAAGAGTTTTTATAGTTTCCATCTGGTGATTTTAGATGCTAATTTTTGAAAGATAATGGGTAATTGGTAATTCGTCATTATAGTCGGAAATGAAGGCTCCTGCAAATAATGTCTTAATACTTACTAACTTACCGCAAAAATGCTTCCTAGAAACGGACAATACCCTGACTTCAAATTAACCGCTATCTTACTAAAACTCGCGATTGATATCCCTCTTAACCAGGGAGCGCTGTTCCTCAATCTCTCTCAATTCGAGGTACTCCAGACCTGAATTTTGTGACCCTCACCTATGGGGAGCGAGGAAAAAATCTTGCATGACCCAAATAGCGCGCAGGTACTACTTTTGACCTACTTGTTAATACCAATCCGAGATTTAGTGCGAGAGTATTATGTCGCCTACTTCCCTGATTTAACTTCAAATACGCCACCATTGGTCGGGCTAAAAGTTACTTGGAATTCAGCAGTTTTTTCAGCGCCTGCTGTTGCACCGGCAGGAGTTTGCAAAACCGGCAGAGGAGTTTCTTTGACGAAATCTTTAGCTGCTTTATTTGTGGGATCGAACTGTAGGATATCGCCGTTTTGTTTTACTTTGACCCGATAAGTCAAGCTTTCGGTAAATGTCGGAGTTGTTCTCCATTTTTGGTCGATTTGTGCATACAACTGCTTTCCGATCGCATCGAGTTCGGCTTGGTCAGAAATCACTGATGTGTCAGTGGTGGCTGCATTGGGCGCGACGGCGCTGTTAGCGGCAGCAGCGATGGGTGCAGGGCTAGCAGTAGCGATGGGTGCAGGACTTGCAGCAGCGATGGATGTAGGACTTGCAGCAGCAGCGATGGGCGCAGGGCTAGCATTCGGTGCGATCGAACTTGCTGCCATTGGCGGGCTGGGGGGAGAAGTCACAACCGCCGCCGCAGTCGTCGTCTGCGGTGCAGTTTCTCCTAGTTTCGCTTGCTTTAGCTGGCTGGAAACAACAGACATATTGACCGCAGCTAAAGTAAACATTGCTACGAACCACGATGCTGCCAGGATGCCGCCTTTGATCGGCGAGGCTTCTGGAAATTCCGCCGCGTGAGGCATAAAGGACACAGGTGGCATCGGCCTGTCAGCAACCGCAGGCTTTTTGCTAGCAGGTAATGGCATCGGTAGCGCGACGGCTTCTGTCTCCGAGTCCGTTTCTTCACCTTCTTCGTGGTGGGCGTAGCGAGAAAACAGGAACTCCAAAGCAAAGTTGCGAAGTTCGTAGTATTTCGGGTCTTCCATAATCCGCACCCGGTTGCGGGGACGGCTGAAGGGAATGTGCATATCTTCACCGATGGAAGCTGCAGGCCCGTTGGTCATCATCACGATGCGATCGGCCAAAAACAAAGCCTCATCAATATCGTGAGTAATCATAATGACGGTAATTTTTTCCTTCCGCCAAATTTTCAGCAATTCTTCCTGCAACTCTTCTCGGGTAATCGGGTCTAGAGCTCCGAAAGGTTCGTCCAAAATCAACAGTTTGGGGCGAGTTGCCAGAGCTCGGGCGATCGCCACCCGCTGTTTCATCCCCCCGGACAATTGGCCCGGTCTTTTGTTACAAGCTTCGGTGAGCCCCACTAATTCCAAGTGTTCCTTGACGATCGTATTGTGTTCGTCTGCGGACTTTTCCGGGTAAACATTTTCAACGCCGAGGTGAATATTTTCTGTAGCAGTCAGCCACGGTAGCAGCGAGTAGTTTTGAAACACCACCATGCGATCGGGGCCTGGTTCAGTAATCTGCGAACCTTCCAGGGCTAATTCTCCGTTTGTCGGCCCGTTGAATCCCGCAATCATATTTAGCAAAGTTGATTTGCCGCAGCCCGAGTGACCGATCAAACAAATAAATTCGCCTTCATTAATAGTCAGGTTTACACCGTCGAGAACCACGTAAGGGCCTTTAGGAGTTTCGTAGACTTTCGATACGTCTTTAATAGTAAGAAAGTCTTGCTTTGTTTGAATTTTGGTTGTTTGGGGAGTTTTTAGAGTTTGCATATTTTCAGGATTTGGATTTTGGGTTGAAGAATTAGACATGACAACTTTAGATTGAGAATTTGAAATTAGGGACTTAGGAAGCGGGAAATGTGGAGTCTTGTTTCCTGATTTCTTGCTCCTCATTCCCTCTTCCTATTTGCTGGTTATGCTAGCAGTTTGATGGAACACTGACTGCCTATTTGTTCAATTAATATTTCTTCAATGCGGAGGTTGCGTTTGATTTTGACCTTGTGAAGATAGTCGATCGGGTCGTCTAGATTAAACACGGTGCCGTCAAATAGCTCGATCGTCCGGCGATCTCTGGCAACATCCGGCAAACCCAATTCGCGCACTGCTTGACCGAAAACATCGGGCCGCAAAACTCGATCGACCACTTCCACCCAGTTTTTCGGGAACGGAATCAGTCCCCAGCGAGCCATCTGCGCCATCACCCACACCATTTCTAGGCGGTCTGGAAAATTGGTTTTGTCAACAGAGAACTGGTTGAAATTGTAGAGCATTTCGGGTTCTGCCTCCGTACCGGAGTTGTACGGGTCGAGGAACCCCGGACGGATGTCTTTGGGATCTGCGCCGATGTATTGTTCTTGGCTAATCAATGCTAGGACTTCTTCACGGTTGCGGCGATCGTCGCAGTAGTCGCAGGCTTCCAAAAGCGCTTTGACGAGGGCGAGGTGGGTTTGAGGATATTTCTGAGCCCAATCTTCGGTAACACCTAGAACTTTTTCGATGTGTCCGGGCAGAATATCGAGGGAACGGGCCATGACAAAACCCGTACCACTGTTGACTGCGTGGGAGTTCCAGGGGTCGCCTGAACAGTAGCCGTCAATGTTGCCTGCTTTTAAATTCGATACCATCTGCGGGGGCGGAATCACGGTCAAGGCCACGTCAAGGTCGGGGTCAATGCCGCCGGCGGCCAGCCAGTAGCGGAACAGCAGATTGTGCATGGAGGCCGAGTGTACCATGCCCAAGGTGTGAGCTTTATCGGGACTCTTGGCGATCGCAGCTTTGAAATCCTCTAATGTCCGAATGCCTTGTCTGTAAAGGTCTTTGCTAAAAATAATCGAATTGCCGTTGCGAGAGAGCGTCATGGCGCTACAGACGGGCACAGGGGCTTCACCGTCCAGACCCAATAGCATGGCGATCGGCATTCCTGCGACCATTTGTGCCGCGTCCAGCCGTCCTTCGGCGACTCCTTTGGCGATCGCTTTCCAGCCCGGTTCGCGGCTGAGAGTAACTTCTTCCAAGCCGTGGGCTTGGAAAAATCCTTTTTCTTTAGCTACTACTAAGGGGGCGCAGTCGGTGAGGGGAATAAAGCCGATGTCGAGGTTGATTTTTTCCAGGCCATTGCGGGCGATGACAGGCGGTTGTTGTTTGGCCCGGCGCTGTTTGACCCGCTTTTGCTGGTTCAGGAAGTAAACCATTTCGTTGCGTAGCGCGTAGTAACTCGGATGGTTGACAACTTCCATGCGCTTGCGGGGGCGGGGAATGTTCACTTCGAGGATTTGCCCGATTTGCGCTTCCGGGCCGTTGGTGAGCATCACAATGCGATCGCTCAGTAATAAAGCCTCATCCACGTCGTGAGTTACCATCACGCTGGTGACTTTACTTTCTTCGCAAATTTTCATCAACTGGTCTTGCAAACCGCCGCGAGTTAAGGCATCCAGAGCTCCGAAGGGTTCGTCTAGCAGCAGCAATTTCGGGCGAATCGCCAGGGCGCGGGCGATCGCAACTCTTTGTTTCATCCCCCCAGAAATTTCCCCTGGGCGTTTGTCGGCGGCGTGCCCGAGTCCGACCAATTTAATGTGGTGTTCGATCACCAACTCGCGATCTTCTTTAGAGTTACCGCTGTAAATTTCATTTACTGCTAGGGCAATATTTTCGCGCACCGTCAGCCAAGGTAGCAGCGAGTAATTTTGAAACACCACCATTCTGTCCGGGCCTGGATCGCGGACTTCGCGCCCTTCTAAAGTAATACCGCCCTGACTTGCTTTGTCGAGACCTGCGATGATATTTAGCAGCGTAGATTTGCCACAGCCAGAGTGCCCAATTAAGGTGATGAATTCTCCCTTTTTAATTTTCAGTTCAATATTTTTAAGAGCTATGTATTGCTCTCCATTGGGCAAGTTAAATACGCGATCTACGTGGTCTACTTCAACAAATACTGACATGGCAATTTTAGGTTAGTTTGTAATTTTTAGATGCTAATTGGGAATTGGGAATTGGGAATTGGGAATTGGGAATTGGGAATTGGGAATTGGGAATTGGGCATTAATTTACAACTAATTTCTAGCAGTTTGTAGTGGGCAACCATACCCCATTCCCTATGCCCTACGCCCAAATCCTATTTTTGTTCTTCAGGAACCACTTTGGAAGCGATGAAACCAACGATTCTGTCTAAAATTAAACCGACGATTCCTACATAAAGAACTGCTATAATCACTGCACTGAGTCGAGAACTGTTGTAAGCGTCCCAGATGAAGAAACCGATGCCGACGCCGCCGACTAACATTTCCGCAGCTACGATCGCCAGCCAAGACAAACCGATGCCAATTCTCAAGCCAGTAAAGATGTAAGGAACCGAAGAGGGAAGCAGGATTTTCCAGAAGTATTTTTGGTTAGGGAGGCGCAAGACGCGGGCGACGTTTCTGTAGTCTTGGGGTATTTGTTGAACGCCTACTGTGGTGTTAATTAGAATCGGCCAAATTGCTGTAATTAAGATTACGAAAAGCGCTGAAACTTCGTTCGCTTTCACCCCCATACCTTCAAAGGGATTGAACTGTTGAAATACAGCCAGGGCGATCGGCAGCCAAGCCAGAGGCGGAATAGTTCTGAATACTTGAAATAGTGGGTCTAAAGCATCGAACATTAAGGAGTTTGTGCCGATGAGGATTCCCAAACTAATGCCGAGAATTGTTGCCAAAGTAAAGCCGATCGCCACCCGCTGCAAGCTAGCCAAAATTTGCCAGAACAAGCCTTTGTCTGTACCGCCGTTGTCGAAGAAAGGATTAATAATCAGATTCCAGCTTTCTTGGACAGTTTTGATGGGTCCCGGCAAGCTGGACTCTGGACTGTTGCAGAGGATTTGCCAGATTATCAGCAGAACTGCGATCGCAACTAGCGGGCGGATAATTTTTCGGCGGTTTTTTTGAACCTGATCCAGAACGAAATTTACTGGATTTTTGCTTTTAGAAACAGCGAGGTTTGTTGCCATTTTTCTTTTTGCAGTATTGTGAATAATCGATTATTTGTAGATACTTTGAAGGGAGCACCGTGTCTGGGGTGGGTTGAGTTAGGAAACCCTCCGTTTCACTCTACCCAACTCCACTCACTTTTAAAACTGGTCAACTGTCAACTGTCAACTGTCAACTGTCAACTGTTCACTAATTATGCTTTTTTGATTGCCAGACTCTTCAGATATTCTTCTGGTTTTTCTGGGTCAAACTTCACACCATCAAAGAAGGTTTCTACACCGCGAGAAGTGGTAGTAGGAATTTGGGCTGCGGGGACGCCAAGTGCTGTCGCTGCTGCTTTCCAAATATCTTCGCGGTTAACTTTATCAACCGTGGCTTTGATGTCGGTAGTTGCCGGGATATAACCCCAGCGAATATTTTCAGCGACAAACCAAGCATCGTGACTCTTGTAGGGATAAGAAGCATTATCCGCCCAAAATTTCATTGCCACAGGGCTGGCAGCTTCAATGCGGCCGGTACCGTAGTCAATTTGAGCTTTAGAGCGACCGATAATATCTGCTACTGGAACTTTTAACCACCTATCTTGAGAGATGATTTGGCACATTTCATCGCGATTTTCTAGCTTTCCGCACCACTGCTGGGCTTCCAGTACGGCCATTGTAATTGCTTTTGCAGCTTTGGGGTTTTTGTCAACCCAATCTGCTCTTAAACCTAAAGCTTTTTCAGGATGATCTTTCCAAAGTTCTCCAGTTATTAAGGCGGTGTATCCTACCTTTTGAGTAACTAGCTGAGCATTCCAAGGTTCGCCTACGCAAAAGGCTTCCATGCTGCCAGATTTCATGTTCGCTACCATTTGGGGCGGGGGTATGGGAATCACGGAAACATCTGTATCTGGATTAATACCGCCGGCTGCTAGCCAGTAGCGTAGCCACAAGTCGTGGGTGCCGCCGGGAAAAGTCATAGCAACAGGAAGGTTTTGGTTGCCAAAAGCTGCTTTCAGGGGCGCGCTGTCTGTACCTACTTTTAAATCTAGGTATTTTTTGCTGAGCGAAATTGCCTGACCGTTAGTATTTAACCGGGCGAGAATGTACATGGGCACTGGCTGATTGCCTTTGGTAATAGTGCCTAATGTCATTTGGTAAGGCATCGAGGATAAGATGTGGGCGCCGTCAATGCCGCCTTTGTCGGAACCTAGTTCTAAGTTGTCGCGAGTAACTGGCCAAGATGCTTGTTTGGTAACTTGTACGTCTTTCATGCCGTACTTGGCAAATAACCCTTTTTCTTGGGCGATGATTAAGGGTGCTGCGTCGGTGAGGGCGATGAATCCGAGTTTGGCTGCGGTAACTTCTGGGGCGTCGGCGGGGTTGATGTTGACTGCTGGGGCGGCGGTGGGCGAAGCGCCGCCGGGAGTGGCGTTAGATGTGGTGGGGCCGGAACTGCAACCGTGGGCTAGGAGGGTGCCGGCTGCTGTTGCTCCGGCGGTGATGATGAATTTTCTTCTGGAAAGGTTGCTCATTTGTCTTGAATTGTTGTTGTACTTTGAGATGTTGGAAATGTGAGATTTGATATCAATTCCGGTTGCACCGGAATGATTGTTGACTGTTGACTGTTGACTGTTGACCGTGAAATGGCACCATCTGGTTTTTCCCGATCGCATTTCCCAATGTCAGATTAGGCGTCGATCGACACTTTGCCGATCGCCCGCGCACTGCAAGTTAAAATGAACCCTGGTTCTAAGTCGGCGGCCGCGTCTGGTTTGCTGTCGTAGACTGTTTGGCCTTCTAGGAGTTTCTGCTGGCAAGTGCCACAGCTTCCCGACCGGCAATTGCTGTCGAGCTCGACTCCCGCCCGTTCAGCAACGTCAAGGATAAATTCATCTTCGCTGCAAGCAACTTCTTTGCCCGATCGAGCGAAAATGACAGTAGATGTCTGAGGTTTGGCTGCCGGCACTGCCGTTTCGCCATCCTCAACCGTCAATTGCAGTTGCCGATTCAGCAAAGCTACATCCCCTGTAATCTCTTTGGGAACGGCCCCGAAGTTATCGACTAACAGTTGGCGCAGCACTGGTTTGAGGTCTTCGCAAGGGATGCCTTTTTGGACGCAAGCACCCAAATGAGCGTCTTTGCCAACTGTGCCTCCCATGTAAATGTCTACACCTTCGAGGGTTTTGCCGTTCTTGCGAACTTTTGTTCCCATCAAACCAATGTCTGCTACCTGGGGTTGAGCGCAGGAATTGGGGCAACCAGTCCAGTGAATTCTGACAGGTTTGGGAACTGAAAGTTCGGCTTCGAGTTCCTCAATCATTGCCACGGATCGGCTTTTGGTTTCGATGAGGGCGAAGTTGCAAAACTTGGCGCCGGTGCAGGAAACCAAGGCTCGCATCAGCGGTGCGGGATCGATGGAAAAACGCTGCAACAGCGGTTCTTTGACCAGTGATTCAATCCGCGATTCGGGAACGTTGGGAATAATCACGTTTTCTTCGACGGTGAGCCTGAGCTCGCCGCTGCCGTAAACCTCGGCGATTCTGGCCAAATCGAACAAATCCGATGCCTGCAGCCGTCCGACTGGAACGTGCAACCCTACATAGTTGAGCCCTGATTGTTTTTGGGGGTAGATGCCGATGTGGTCGCGTTTGTCCCAGGTGATTTCATCTTTGGGCGCGGCGGCGGGCAAAGTGCGCCCTAATTCTTGTTCGACTTCGACTCGGAATTGTTCGATTCCGAGTTCGTCAATCAGCCACATCAGCCGCGATTTTTGGCGGTTTGCTCTTGGGCCTTGATCGCGAAACACAGTTAAAATTGCTTTGCACAAATCTACAACGTCGCTGGGACTTGCCCAGGCCTTGAGAGGAATTGCAGCTTCGCAGCGTTTGGCGGAGAAGAAGCCGCCGACTAAAACGTTAAAGCCGATGGTGCCGTCTTTGTAAGCGGGTACGAAGGCGATGTCGTTGATTTCTGCGTGGACTGAGTTGTCGCGGCAGCCTGCGATCGCAATATTAAACTTTCTCGGCAAATTTGAAAACGCGGGGTTGCCTTCGCCGCTGTTCGTAATCATGTCTTGGACTTGGTTCGCCAGTTCCCGCGTATCTATCAGTTCGTCGGCGTCCAGACCCGCGACTGGGGAACCCGTAATATTACGTACATTGTCCATGCCAGACTGGATGCTGGTCATGCCCGCTTCTTTGAGGCGACGGAAGATGTCGGGTACGTCTTCGATGCGAATTCCGCGCAATTGCAGGTTTTGTCTGGTGGTGATGTCGGCGCTGCCGTCGTCGCCGTAGCGTTGGACGATTTCTGCTAGCGTTCTGGTTTGATTGCTAGTAATGATGCCGTTGGGCAAGCGCAGCCGCATCATGAATTTGCCGGGAGTTACTGGCCGAAAGAAGATGCCGAGCCATTTGAGGCGGTGCTCGCGATCGATTTCGTCCATTGCTTCCCAGCCGATTGCGGCGAAGTGGTCGAGTTCGGCTGTTAATGCTAAGCCATCTTTTTCGGCTTTGAGTTTTTCAAACTTATTCAGGCTCGCTTGGGCTTTGGGTTCTACTGTTTGGGTCATCGGTTTACCCTCGCTGCTGGCTGGTGTGGGGAGGTATTGACTTGGAGCATAAAGTGTGTGTTTCCTGCTAACCTTAGTGACTGTATGGATTTAAAACTGTATATTTAGTTACTAGATGGAATTTCTTTTAAGCATGGTTGGTCTTCTGTAAACTTGAGCTTTACTGGGGGCTGGCTCGAACGTCGCCAAACTATTTATGGTTATAGTTGCTACCGATGATTCGGTCGATCGCTGCGTTTCGATGCACCTTTGTTATGAGCTAATGTAAAGCCCACGATTGTAAATATTCGTAGCTATTTTTACAAAATATTGAGTTTTATGAATATTTCGCATAATGCCTATGCGTTTTATACATGGGAAATGGGTAAAGACACCCACAAAACCGAAAAATCTCTCTAAATCTTTAGATTTAGGAGGGGAGAGGGGGAAATTGGAATATCTAAGATTAATGTTGTGAGTGCGATCGCAGACTTAAAACCAGATCGTCACAACATTAGAGCGGTCGCTGTCACACAGTTTGCCTCAAAACATCACCTTGTGTGCTATACCAGTGTCACTATTAATTTTCGGAGAACGAGAGATGATCTAAGTATCGAATTCAGGGAACGTCTCATGCTTTTAGTTCAACTTATCCCCGGCGCTATTTCCGAAATGCTTGCCTCTGTTACGGAGACGGGCTGTTTGACTTTAGCCGATCGCTACGGCTTGATGGCCGCTGTTTTGGACGACTCTCTCGACGAGGAATACAGACATTCGATCAACCGCCTGCTGCGTTCTGTGATCAAGGGAAGAGTCAAGATAGTCAACGAACTGTCGGCGATATGTTAACAGCATTTAAAAATTTGATTGATTTATGCAGCGCTGCAAGTGCAGAAACCACCGCCTGAGTTAGAAGGAACCCACGATGCCTGCAGCGGATGTAGGGCAGGAATTTGCTTGACTGTTTTCAAAACCTGATCTATCCTCGCCGTCTGGACTTTTTGTGATTTTCCAAATATTTAATTTTGCGAGATTGTTTCACTTCCCTTTACCGCGAATTAATCTTAATTTACTATTTATTTACCGATTAGTTGTTTTTTTACAGATCTAGTTGAAATTACGTAATTGCCAGAAAAAATCTTTACCAAAACTTTAACAAATTCTGCCGGAATCTATGATTTACTAAAAATTAAAAATAGTTGATCGACAGACTTGATTTTTTAACACTCATTCATCAGGGAACTTTCTATGAATTCCACTACTAAAAAGAGCATTCACTGGACTTGCTCAGCGGCTGTTTTCTGTGCCATTATGGCACTACACCCACCACAGGCTACAGCAGCAACCCTATCTAACGGCTGGAATTATGCGATCGATTCCTTCAACGACGGCGTGACAGGGCCCCAAGTCGGCGGCGGAGAATTTGAATTTTACGGCATCGCCATCAAAGAAACATCAGATACAGCTTTCATCGCCATCAACTCCAATCTAAGTTTAGCAGGATATGCCGACCCACTAGCTCAAAGAGGCAACATCAACTACGGCGATTTATTCTTCAATTTTTCCGGTCAAAACTTCAATACAGCTAATGCAAACGGCAGCTTGTTTGGTATCCGCTTTGCAGCCGGAAATGACTCCGGCGTGGCTACAACAGGTGTTTACAAAGATGTTACAGCTAAAAACGTCACCCAAACTAACTCTGGCTTTAGCAATTTAAATCAATTCAATACGGTAGTTGCATCTGAAGGCGGAACCCCATCAATGGGCGATTTAGCGGCCACAGACCCCTACTTTGAACAAACAGGTGACGGGACGGTTCTCAACTCAATTGCTACTGGTACAAAAGTAGGAGAAATCAATTTTTTAACGCCAGCCACTTTGAGCGCCCTCGGTCTTAATTTCGCTCAGTTTAATGCAGTAGGTTCTCAAACAATCGGATTCAGTTTCAATAAATCCTCAATGCCTTCGGGGAACTATATTGCTAACTTTTTGGCCGAGTGCGCTAATGATGCGATCGCCATTAAAGGCTCTTTTGAACAAGGTTCTGCTGAACCAGTACCAGAACCTGCTACTATCTTCGGTACTTTAGCCGGATTTGGGATTCTAGGTATTGGTGCAGCGAAACGCAAAATTAAGCACAAAATTAGCTGAAATGGATTTTAGGTCGATCCCCGTAGGGACACGGCATTGCCGTGTCCTGCACTTCATAAACTCCTCTAAGCTAGATTGAAATTAGCAGCATTAATCAGGCTGCCAGACACCCCATTCAGAGAGGCTAAAATTTCACCGGTTGCTGACAAACGGATGAAAGTTGAACTGTTTTCTTGAGTAATTGACAGTTGGGAGAAAGTGAGATTGTTTGCGAGTATTAGCAAATCTTTGCCCTCCTCAAAATCCAAGATAGTATCGATGCCAGAATTAGCAGATAGCAAGAATTTATCATTGCCATCACCTCCAGTCAAAATATCACTTCCCAAACCGCCAGTCAGCAAATCATCACCGTTACCACCCAGCAGAATATCGTTGCCATCGCCACCATTCAAAATGTCAGCACCCTGGCCGCCAAACAAGGCATCATCACCGCTACCTCCCAGCATAATATCATTACCTTTGCCGCCGAAAAGAGAGTCATTGCCGATCGCACCGTCGAGGTAATCATTGCCCCTCATGCCCATCAAAACATCATTTCCGCTGCCACCAGTCAGGATATCGTCGCCGTTTGTACCGAGAATGCGATCGGGGGAATTGCTGCCCAAATCCGCATCGCCGGTGACAACAGGAGTCGCAATCCCACCAGGTAATGTCACAGCTTGAATTTGGGTGTCTAAAGCAGCACCAGTATTCTCAGTAACTACCAGGGAAATTGTCTTAGTTCCCGCAGTTACTTCCTTTAAGTCTTGAGTAGTTGCGCCCAAAGCTACTTTTTGGACGCGGGCGACTGCTTCAGGAATGGATGTGACTGTTGTGCTGGAGACAGCGGCATCAATGCGTTGATTGGCTGTTGCCATTACAGTCGCAGCTTGCGAGGTAATTTGGGTGAATTTTTGACTGTTGAAACTGGGATCAATTTGCTTGATTTTAGCAGCAGCTTGCTGAATAATTGGCTCTAAGTCGGCTGCATTGCTGAGGTTTAAAACAGTGCCGGATTGAATGCGATTCGTAATTGAACTGACAACATTCTTGACAATATCGGTATTAGATGCACTAGAAGCACCGTCGATCGAAGCGCTAGTTTGAGTGATGAAATTTTGAACTTTCACCATTGCCGATAAAGTTGCGATACCGCCCGGTTGGTTGTTGTTGGTAGCGACTATAGGGTCTAAGCTAGTCAGGTCAATATTAGTGGGGATGGAAAGGGCATTTTTGACTAAAAATTGTGCTTCTGCTGGTCTAACTCCTTTGTCGATCAAGTCGGCAACTAAGGTGGTTAAGAGGGTAACAACAGTAGCATCTGGTGGTGCGGTGACTGGTGTTTCTAGGGGTAAACCTGTGGCGGTGTCGGTGCCACCAACAGCAACTAAATTGCCTTTACCTGAGTCAATTTCCCCGTTTTGATTGTTGTTGAAAGTCTCGAAGGGGAGATTGAGATTAAATTCACCGTTAGAGTCAGTAGTAGTGGATGGTTCGCCGGCATCGAGGACACCGTTTTTGTTGACATCTAAGAAAACAGTAGCCTCGGCAATGTAACCGTCGATAACCCGGCCGTTTCGGGATTTCGTTACTTTGATTATCTGGCTGGAACTCGCACCATAAGGGTCTATTGCTGTTAATTTCGCGTTGAAGGATTGCCAGTTGCTTGGGGGAGTTCCGGTGAACTTAATGCTGTTTGTGGCAGAGTCAAACGAGAATCCCAGCCAACTGCTGTTCGGATTGCTCTGTAATAAGCTGCCATCAGGCAGGGTTAGTGTGTAGGTGAGTAGGTCGCCATCCGGGTCTATGTAGACGTTAGGAATGTCCAGATCGAAAGGAGTGTAACGAGAGCGCAGGCGAATATTCTCGTCTGGAGGACGATTGGTCGGTGTTGGTGGTGTGACTGGTGTTGGTGGTGTTGGTGGTGTTAGTGGCGTTGGTGTTGGCGTTGGTGTGACTGGTGTTGGTGGTGTTGGTGGCGTTGGTGTTGGCGTTGGTGTGACTGGTGTTGGTGGTGTTGGTGGTGTTGGTGGCGTTGGTGTTGGCGTTGGCGTGACTGGTGTTGGTGGTGTTGGTGGTGTTGGTGGTTCTGGTGTTGGCGTTGGTGTTGGCGTTGGTGGTTCTGGTGTTGGCGTTGGTGTTGGCGTTGGTGGTTCTGGTGTTGGCGTTGGAATTGGCGTTGGAATTGGCGTTGGCGTGACTGGTGTTGGTGTCGGTGTCGGCGTCGGTGTAGTGTAGTTAATAATAGTTGTGGTAGCGGTATCAGCGGTAATTATCGGTGTTACCGCTGCGATACCTGTGGGATCTAACAGGGTGACGGTAATAGTTTCATCGGGTTCAACCGTGGTGTCGCCTAACACATCTAGAGTGATGGTTTTTGATGTTTCACCGGTCACAAAATTAATCGTGCCAGTAGCAGTTTTTGCCCCAGAAGTGCCGCCGATATTGTTATAATCGCTGCCGTTGGTAGCTGTTCCTGCGATCGCATATTTGACGCTACTTGCCCCGTTAGTGACGTTGCCGCGAGTCACAGTGAAAATTAGAGGTTTTTTGCCGCTATTACCTTCGTCAATGGTGACACCATTCGTGTCAATGGCATAAGCAACAGAAACTCGATCTGAAATAGTTAGAGTTGTTTTATTTGTAGATCCGGCAATGCCACCAGTAATTGTACCAAGGTTGAAAATTACTGTTTCGGGGTTTTCAGAGATATTGTCAGACTTGATAGTAACTGCAATATTTTTGGTGAGTGCGTCATCTGTTGCACCTGCGGGGAAGGTAATCGAAGTAGGGGAAAAGGTGTAGTCTGAATTTTCGGTGGCTGTGCTAGTGGGATCGAGGAGAATTGGCACAACTACATCGTTTAAGGGAGTGCCACCGGTGATGTTGACGGGAATATTAACTACTGTGTCTGTTGTTCCTTCCACACCGCTGTAAGTGGCCGCACCAAAATTAACTGTATTCGATGTATTCAGCAGAATCGAGACAGTTTGACCGGAAGCCGTAGCTATATCCAACTTACCGTCAGCATTAAAATCTCTCGCAACCGCAAAAGCAATATAACCATCAGTGTTCGGGGCCTTCGGGAGCGTAAAGTTGCTGAGAGTACCAAATTTACCCGTACCATCTCCTGACAAGACTGAAAGTTCCTGCTGCACGTAGTTAGACGTGGCTAAATCGAGTTTGCCATCGCCACTAAAATCCCCTGCAACCACAGATTCGGGACCTCCAAATAGATAAGGTGTGACACTAAAGTTGTTAGCAGTATCAAAATTACCCGTACCATCTCCCAAAAAGACAGAGACAGATCGATCTAAGCTGTTATTGGCGGCGATATCGAGTTTGCCGTCGCCATTAAAGTCGCCTGTGACGACAGTGCGAAACTCACTCCCTGCGGCAAGGTTAACGGGGGAGTTAAGGTTAACGGGGGAGTTAAAGTTGCCTTTACCATCTCCTAAGAAAACGGAGATGTTATTAGTCTTTTCATAGTTCGACGTGACTAAATCAAGTTTGCCGTCGCCGTTAAAGTCGGCTGTGGCAACACTATACTTGCGTGCTTGTGTGTTAATCTTAACGGGATTGCCAAAGCTACCAGTACCGTCTCCCAAAAGTATTGAAATGAAGTTATCGCGGTCAGGAGTTGTGGCTAAATCTAACTTGCCATCTCCATTAAAGTCACCGGTTGCGATCGAAGCATGATCTATATTTTCACCGAAGTTGGTAGGATCGCCAAAACTGCCAGTACCTGTCCCCAGCCGGATGGAAACGAAATTGCCGTTACCTTGTGTATCCTTACGATTCGCTACAGCTAAATCGAGTTTGCCGTCGCCATTAAAGTCGCCCACTGCAACGCCAGTGGGATTCTCCTTACCTGCTGGCTTAAGTAAGCTGATAGGAGTAGCAAAGCTGCCCGTAGTGCCCGTCCCCAACAATATGGAAATATCTCTTGGGAAGAAGCGATCCTGCTTACCTGTCACTACTAAGTCGAGGAAACCGTCACCATTAAGGTCGCCCGTATCAATGTCTCCAGCATTTGGTACACTATAGTTTCTGGCTTCACTGAAGGTGGCAAGGACGTGGCTGTATGTTGCTAGAACTTCGGGCCGAAATGCTAGAGAGGCTGCAATTTTCCCGGTTGTCACTTCCAGTTCCCAGTCGCCGCCTTTTGCTGCACTTCCGGTGAGGTTTTTGGAGGCGGCAACGTTGGTATTTGTGAGTTGGGCGATGCGCTGGATGAAGGCGAAGGATGTCACTGCGACATTGCAACCGTAAATCAGAATGTCCGCACCCAGATTTAAAGCGCTTCCCCACTGCTGAAATTGCTTGGAATAAGTTTCCAGATTTTCAGAACCTAATCTGGTTTTGCCCAATTGCAAGCTGCCCGGAGCACCGTGAGAAACGATGTGAATGCTATCTATATTGCTGCGATCGTCCAAAACTTCGGTAATTTGGTCGATCGCATCCCTGTTCCCATCCAAAACCACTACTTCCGTACCCGGTTTTACTCCGGCAATCAAACTTTGATAATCTTCAACTTGAGAATCGATAAAGGCGATCGCACTTCTTGAAACTTGACTATTAAAATTTGGCATCACACCACCTATTCCTGGTTTAAAAAAAAGTTAAAATTTGTTGTATCAACCATAACGGTTGATTGCATAAAACTCTGTAAAGATTTGATAAAGATGTATTGATAAATAGTCCCTCGATCGACCTTGGGAGTGCCAAGAGTGCCTCCCCACCGCCCACGAGGGCAACCGCAGGGGGATTGCCCCTACAAAAAATGGGGGGATATGCAAATCGGGTCGATCGGACTTTTTACCGTATTGCTATTAAATCAGGTGACTATTTGAGAACTTGAGTGAGTTCTCATCGACTTCTCATCGACTTTTGATTAGATCGGGTAAAATTTGTACCAACCCTAACATTTTTTTCAGAAATTTATGTAAATTTTTACCCATAAAAATAGCTCAAATTATTAAGTAATATTGATTGCGGGCGATCGAGACTGCGATACAAACGATATAGCTAATAGAGGTAGGGACACGGCATTGCCGTGTCCCTACGGGGATATTGATACTACCTATAAACCTGCAATCTGCTGTAAATTGACACAAATGCACTGCCAACCCTAGCCGGATCGACAGTCGCAATCTCGATCGCACCTCAAAAGATTATTAAGAGATAAAATGCGCCCAAACATTCCCATCTGGCCCAGCAACTTGATTGACATAATTGTAGGGATACATCAACTTTCTCCCCTCAGTATCGCTGTAACCAGTGAGGGCATTTCCCCAAGGATCTTGCACGATATAACCCTGAGAATTGTAGCCAATTAAAGTGAGAATGTGACCGGCCGCAGTAAAATCTCCCGCTAAAACTACCGGCCGCCGATTCAGCAATTCCGATCGCACCTCGGCCCATGTGCGAGTCGTACTAAAACTCGTCTTAAACCCGTAGGCCTGAATCAGCGCCGAAAGCACACTGTGATCCGTTTGAGAACCCTGACCGGCATAATCGAAACACCACTGCAACAACTCATCCTCCAACTGTCCGCCCCACTCAGAACGAAGGCCATAATAATAAAGCACCATGGCGATCGCAGTTACGTTGCAAGTAGACCAGTCAAAACGCGGATTGTCCCGCTGCGAAAAATACGGCACGTTCAATTCGACATTGTTCGGAACCGGATCGAAAATTTTATCTCCCCGCTTGAACTGCACAAAACTAGGAAAAACATAACCTGTATTGCCCAAATTCGGCAGTTCTTCAGTCAAAGCAACTTTCAGGTGATTACCTTCCACACCGTAGCTTTGCACGCCGTAAACTCGACCTAAAGGCAGCGTAGTTCTCTCGGTAGAGGGCAGGCTAGCAGCATCTACTGGGCGTTTTTTAAACACAGTTGCTTGCAGAATTGTCATCGTCAAAGCACTGGTGTCAAAAGGAACTTCTTTGCCGTCTTTTTTAATTTTAACGTCCTGCCAATAAATAAATCCGATCTTGCCGAAACCGGGAATTGATTCGGCGAGAGTTACTCGGAAATGCCCTAAAACGCAGGCATAGCCAGTAATGGCATAGGTAGTGCCTAAAAGTAGGTCAGCAATTTGATCGGCAGGCAGTTTCGATGAATCCTCGGGTTGAGCTTTAATCTGAGTTGTTTGAGTTACCAAAAGTTGAGCGCTGACGTTGCTATTCGGTACGTCAACCAGGTTAAATTTTAGGATTTTCGTACCTTTTGCCAACTGAACGTCGGGTTCGTAAAAATAGCCAAAAGTGCCGATCGGCCAAATAGCTAAATCCAGAATCACTTTGAGATGCCCGTCAATAAATCCGTACTTGCTAACAGTCAAAGTCTGGCCTGCTTGGACAAGAATTTTTTGCTGATTGTTGAGCCGGGAAGAATCAACCGCAGCTACCTTAAACAAAGTGTCAGAAAGTATCTTTAAGGTCAAACCTTGTCCGACAGTCAGCGGATCGGAACTGACGGTAATGTAAATTATTTGGCTGCCAGTAACGTTGCCTTTGCTGTCAGTTGCCCGCAACCTTAGCCACCGAGCTCCCGCTATGCTAAATCCTTTAGACAAATTAACTTGCCAAGTGCTGGCTTCTTGGTTTAGCGTGACGCTTAGGGGAAATGTATCCTCAGCTATCAGGTCAATTTTTGCCGCTTGTTGCCGGTCAAAAGTACCCCGAAGGACGATCGGCTGATTTACTAAAACTTCTGACGGCCCTTGATAAGTTAAGTTCACAGCGGGATTAAAAGATTTGCCACCGCGGCTGAATTGCACAAAATCGGGATAAATGAAACCCGTATTGCCAAATTGCGGCAAATTCTCGGTCAGGGAGACTTTAATGTGGCTTTGTTCGATCGAGAATCCCGCAATTCCGTAAATCCTTCCCGCCGGTAAAGTAAATTTTTCTTCCGGTTGCAGGTTAGTCGCATTTACCGGCCGCTTTTTAAACACTGTCGTTTTGATAACAGTCATGGTAACTGCATTTCTATCATACTCAATTCCCCGGCCGTCTCGCAAAATTTGGACGTGCTGCGAGTACACAAATCCCGAAGTTCCTAACTTAGGAACTGCCCCAGCAAAAGCGACTCGAAAATGGTTTTCCACGCAGGCGTAGCCGAGAATATTGAAAGTTTCTCCCGGGTTAAATTGTAATTTCTGACTTGATCCTAAAGTAGCAGAATCTGTGGGGTTGAGCTTTAACCAGGTCTTTTTTATTACCCATAGTAACTGCATTCCAGGCGGCGGGGCGGGCAACTCGGCGCGATCGAATATGAGGATTTTTGCGCCTTTGGTTATAAGTACGTGTTTTTCGTAGAAAAAGCCAGAGGTTCCCACCGGAGAAATTGGATTATTTAGTTGAACATTCAGATGTCCGTCTTCTAACTCATAGTCGCTAATTTGATAAGTTTTACCTGCTGGTACTTCTGCTTTTTGCAGGTTGTTGAGATTGCTCGCGGGCAGTGTTCCCGCTTTGAATGCGGTATCTCTGAGAGTAATTAATGTGAAAAATTGAGCTGGTGACTGAGAAGCAGGATTAACTTTGATGTTAATTGTTTGTTGGCCGATAACTTTGCCAGTCTTATCAGTTGCCTTCACCTGCACTGTGCGAGTTCCGGCGCTATCGAATCCTTTTTCTAAACTGATGTTCCAAATGCCTCTAGAGAGATTTATCCCTACATTCAGGGCATTTGAGCCTTCTGCTGCTGAAATCGCTACCACTAGATTTTTGTCAAAACTGCCTACTAAGACAGCGGCTCTATTGACCTCTATTTCTCGCGGGCCTAAGTAACTCAAAATAATGTTGTTGGTTGTCATTATATATCCCTCTACCTACTTAATTATTCAGCTAAAGCAAGGATAACTTCTCATTTTCTCAAACACAATGACCCGATCCCGGATAAAACCGCCCCTAGCTTCAGTCTACGGACGTTAATCCCTTTTACAGCATAAACTTTTAATTGTTAACGGGATTTGCGCCACAAATCTCACTTTAGGCGCACCCTAACCACCTTAACCGAATATATGGCTGGCTGAGGGGATTTGTGGTGCAAGTTTTGAGGGAAAGAATTTAGTTCGAGTAGGTGGTTTCCCCTTGTACCCTTGACCCCTCACGCGCTTAGTCAGGACTTACGAAAAAAACCCGGTTTCTACGAGAATATTGCCTATAGCAACGAGGCATCTAGGAAGAAACCGGGTTTTTAGCCGTTTGGTGCGTCCAGGAGTGTTAGTGCGATCGGCTAAACTTCGACTAAACTATGGTGACAAGAATATCTTGAGCGTGAGTGTCAACTTTCATGGTGTCGCCCTCATAAACTTGAATGATTTTGCCGGTGCCGTCGATGACGAAAGTAACGCGCTTGGCATAATCGCCTTTCTCGACATCGTAAGCTTTGGTAATCGTGCCATCAACATCTGCTAATAGCTGGAAAGGCAAACCGTATTTTTCTGTGAACTTTTGGTGCGATTCCTCGTTGTCTCGGCTGACACCGAGAACTACTATATCTTTGCCCTTGTATTCTTCATGGGCTGCTTTGAAGCTTTGGGCTTGTCTTGTGCAGCCGGGGGTGTCATCTTTCGGGTAGAAATACAAGATTACGGTTTTACCCGCAAATTCGGAGAGGGAGACTGTGTTGCCGTTGGTGTCTTTGGCGGTAAATTGAGGAGCGGCACAGCCAATTGGTAATGTCATAGTTGGGTTTCTCTTGTTTGGTTTTTATTGCAGTTCTTCAAGTTATTTTACTTGGTTGTGTGCCTTTCCAAGAGACAATTGCTAAAAATCGCGATCGCCCCCAACTCCATGACGTTAAGCTTTACTGCATTTAATTTGCACCTAAGACGCGGACTAAGAGTGCCTGTTACACGCATATAGCAATCCTAAATGATTCAGATAAATTTGTAGGGGTAGTGCCCCCGTGCCTACCCCCTATCTATCGGGCAACCACGGGGGGATTGCCCCTACAATAATTATGCAAATGATTTAGGATTGCTATAGTTTCAATAGACATCTACTAAAAAGCCGATGTCTAATTGAATGTTCGCGGATTCTACACACCAACCGATTGAGCAGCAGCGGGCATCATAGACGGATCGATCGCAATTCCTAAACCTTCTGCGACTTGGCGGCCATAATTCGGATCGGCGCGGAAAAAATGGCACAGTTGGCGCATCTGAATTTCCGGTTTTACTCCACTCAAACTTTCCACAATGTTAGCGACAAGCCGCTGCTGTGCGTCGGGTTTCATTAACCGATAGAGGTCTCCTGCTTGGGTATAATCGTCATTGCCCTTACGCTGATCGTAGCGATCGACTTTGACATTTCCTAAATCCCAAGCTGGATCGGCATAGGCACAGTTTTCCTTCGGCGCATCCTCGTGGCTGTTGGGTTCGTAGTTGGGCGCGCTGCCACCGTTGTTACCCAGTGCCATTGCGCCATCCCGTTGGTAGTTCATTACCGGACACTTTGGTTGATTGACTGGCAATTGCTGATAGTTTGCACCGAGACGGTAGCGTTGAGCATCTGCATAGGACATGATGCGAAATTGCAGCACTTTGTCTGGAGAAAAGCTAATACCTGGAACGACATTAGAAGGAGAAAATGCTGCCTGTTCTACCTCAGCAAAAAAGTTTTGTGGATTGCGATTGAGTTCGAGAATTCCTACATCAATTAACGGAAACTCTGAGTGTTTCCAAACTTTCGTCAAGTCAAAGGGGCTTTCGCGATACTCTGCGGCTTGGGCCTCGGTCATTACTTGAATGCAAAAGCGCCATTTGGGATAATTACCTTGGTCGATCGATTCAAACAAGTCGCGAGTCGCATGATCTGCGTCTTCACCTTTAATCCGCATCGCTTCTTCGGCGGTGAAATTCTCAATACCTTGCATGGTTTTGAAATGGAATTTGCACCAAACCCGTTCTCCTTGAGCATTGATGAGGCTGAAGGTATGGCTGCCAAAACCGTCCATGTGGCGGTGGTTTTTCGGCGTACCGCGATCGGAAAACAGAATTGTCACCTGATGCAGAGATTCTGGACTCAGCGACCAGAAATCCCACTTGGCGTCAGCATCTTTGAGATGCGTTTGGGGATGGCGCTTTTGGGTGTGGATCAAATCAGGGAATTTGAGCGGATCGCGGATGAAGAAAACAGGGGTGTTATTGCCTACTAAATCCCAGTTGCCTTCTTCGGTGTAGAACTTCATCGAAAAACCTCTGGGATCGCGTTCGGCATCCGCTGAACCTTGTTCGCCGCCAACTGTAGAAAAGCGGAGAAGAACCTGAGTTTGTTTGCCAATTTCTGAGAATAGCTGAGCTTTGCTGTAGCGACTAATGTCATGGGTGACGGTGAATGTGCCAAATGCAGCGGCTCCTTTGGCATGGACAACGCGCTCAGGAATGCGTTCCCGGTTGAAGTGAGCCAGTTTCTCCATCAGGTGAAAATCCTGCATGAGGATAGGCCCGCGTTCACCGGCAGTCAAGGAGTTTTGGTTATCTGGAACTGGAATTCCGCTAGCGGTTGTCAATGTATTGTGGTCTGTCATAGTGGCTAAATTTATTGCTCCATCTTAAATATTCTATAGCTTTCTGGGAAGGAGGTCTATCTGCAGAGGTAATTCTCAGATAGGCGATTGTGTGTTAAATTATTAGTGTGTTTTCACACTTTGCTGAGTCAATTAAACTTAATTAACCAATAAAATATGATTGATTTCTACACTGTGATTATCAGAAAAAGTGCTGATTATTGGGTTTCTTTGTGTTTAGAAAATGGATTGGTGGGACAAGGCAATACTCCCGAACAATCTATTGATAAACTAAAACAAGCTATAGAGTCATTTTCCGAAGTATATGAATCAGAGTCTGATGTTTATCTCAGTCCTCTTTCTATTAATGAATTACACGAATTTCTGACTTTAGAAGATGCAGAAGCCTCCGACACTTATGAACTTAGGAAAGTTTATGCCTAAAAACCTTCCATCTTTAAAACCTAAAGCATTAATTAAGATTTTAGAACAAAACGGATGTCAGTTTTACCGAGAGGGGAAAGGGGATCATCGTTTGTATATGCGTGAAATTGAAGACCGAAAAAGGATTGTTCCGATTGATATGGGTGCAGGGGAAATGTCACCAGCTTATGTGTTGCGGATTTTCAGGCAATTTGGGTTTACCGAGCCAGAAATTGAAGGGATGATTAGTTAAGTAAGTTGATTTAACTAGCATTCTTATACAACAGGTGGCAAACAGGGAGCGACAACCGGTAATCCCTCAGTTTCTCGCTGTGCAACTTCAAAGTTTAATTCTAATAGAAACTTTAACGGGTCTTGGTTGGCTTTGATATCGTAGGCTTTGCAAACGAGTTGGTCTAATTGGGCGTGGAGTTTGGCGAGTTGGCTGGCAGGTTCATTAAAAAACTCGTTGTATAATTGGGTAATGCCGCACTGTTTGCGCTCCATATACTCGGTGCGGTAGTCATGGAGAACCTGCATTGCTGCTCGAATTTCAGTTTTAGTTTTTTCTGGGCAATTTTGGGGAAAGGGAAATGTTTCAAAACAGGTGTTGTGAGTATAGCTAATTCGATCCTCTAGTGTAGATTTTTGTGCGTGCATCCAAATCTGATGAAGTCGAGATGTGAGTATTCCCAAAATATAAAAGTCGTCGCAGGTAACAACTCGCGTTCTAGCATTAGGTAGCCATTCAATAGGACAAGGAAGAAAAATTGCCCATTTCGAGGTCTGAGTAACTGCAAAGTATTGAGAAACTGATTTTATGGCTTGACGCATTGCGGGTCTTCGTTCTCCAAATTGCCACCAGTATTTTTGATAAACCTTTCTACGATTCAAATCTCTTTCTGGTTTCACTCTCATTTTAACCCATTGAAAAGGCTGGACATATTCACTTGCCTCTTCAATGCTCATGTCATTAAAGTCGATAATCAAATTTTTTAGACCTCTGTAGGGGTTGTTGGCTACGAGGTCATTACCTTCTAGAAAAGGACGAATTACTTCCCGATTTTTGGGATTGACTTTATTCCATGCTTCTGCTTGCTCCAATGACACAATAAAGCCCGTACCTACAGGAGTTATACCTGCAAAACATCGATTCAAATTTGTCTTCAGTCGCACTGCTTGGGTAACATCAACTTCAGCTTTTAGAGAAGAGTTAATGTTTGAGACAATTGTGTGATCGATACGGTAGGTTAATTCTTGAGCATCAGAGGTTTTGAGCCAGTTGATAATGCTAATATGTACTTTAGCTTCACCAGACCAAGGTTGTGTGGAGATGGCATCGTAAATGCAGCCGCCATTTTGGGCAATGTAATCTAGGGCAGCTTTACGACTTTTACCCTGAGAAATGGAATTGGTTGCGACTAAACCAGCGCGGCAATTTTCTCCTAAATGTTGATGGGCAAGACGGAACCAATAGGTGCAAAAATCCACAGAATCTTTTACTTCAGGAAATTTAGCAAAGATGCGATCAATATATTCATCACCCAAAACCAAGCGCATCTGCTTACCACCCAAAAATGGAGGATTCCCAATAATTACATTAACTTGTTCCCACTCGCAAAACAGAGCATCATCACGGCGGATATTGCGATCGAGATTATCGAGTGGCAATGCTTGCTCTAGTTCCAGTGCCAGGTTCAACTGTACAACATTGAGCAACTGGTTTTCTTCATCTAAGGCTAACTTTTTGGCAAGCATCAGCGTTACTTTTGCCAATTCCACGGCAAAGGGTTTGATGTCAATGCCGTAAAACTGGCTTGTCTTCACCAGCGACATCGTACCAATGGCATTAGCAGCACGAGAGAAATTCTCATGAATCTTGGTTAGCAATTGTGCCTCTAGCCGCTTCAGTTCCCGATAGGCAACATAGAGAAAATTACCGCTCCCACAGGCAGGATCTAGAACTTTAAAATCAAGTAATTCTTGCCGCAGTGCTAACAAATTTTTGAGCGTATTCGCAGCTTCAATCCGTTCTCGCCACGGGCGGATAATGGTAGGCAAAACTACTTTTTGAATGTCGGCTTCGCTAGTGTAGTGCGCTCCCAACGCATGACGTTCTTCTTTGCCCATACTGGACTCAAACAACGCACCAAAAATCGCAGGTTCTACCTTTGACCACCGTTCCTTTGCGGCCTCTAATAACAGATCGATTTCGCTGCGAGTCAGGGCGATCGGTTCAACAACTGAGAATATACCGCCATTAAAATAGGATACATCCCGATAGCGACTGTCTTTAGGTGCGGGGCGATCGCTCCCCATTTGCCGAAACAATCCCCCAATCAAATCGTAGGAACTGACTCGATTCATCTGGCAATCACCTAAAAACTCGGTGAATAAACCGCGCGGCAACAAATCGATATCTTCAGCAAACAATGCTACTACACACTGAAGGATAAACCTTTGAGCGGTTTCTACTTTTTCGCCTCGCTCTACTAACCGATTGAAAACTAGAGCAACTTTGTCAGCGGCAGTTCGCGTTACATCAATTTGGTTGTTATTGAATAAAGGCTTGCGATTTTCGGGGAAAAGAAAGTTTAAGGCTGTGAAGCGATCGGGTAAATCTTCTAGATTAACTCGATCTACAGGTTCCCTAAGCTGTAGATCGAAATCGTAAACCCAAAACTCATCAAAGTTGCAAAGAACCACATATTTGGGACGTTGCGGCACTAGCTCAAGCCAGTATTCAAAGGCTTGCTGATAGTGTTTTTCCAGTTTTTCGCCCCGTTTTTTCATCTCCAGCAACAACCGAGGCCGCCACAGCAAATCAGCAAATTTTGTAGTTTTGCCTTTTGCCTTTACCCGAAATTCTAGTTCGGCTCCCGCTTCCTTGTAGCCCGCATGACCGAAGGCTTGAAACAGGCGATCGCAAAATACTTGAGCTTCGCCTTTTTCGTCTCCCTTCAAAGTACGAACGTATTCAACAAATTTGTTGATGTTATTCAGTGTATCTGTCATAATAAGTATAAAATTAGGCTCGATAGGGTGAATCAGCCCGATCGGATATCTGTAACAATTAAAAATATAGTACCTGTTTAGAGGTTTTTTGAATGACTTTTATCCCATCGGAAGCGTTTAAATCTATTAGTTATCCCGATCGCACCGTCAAAAGAGCCGATCGCGCCGTCCGCTGTTCCCCTTTTGAATTAAACTTCTTCCAGACCATCCGCGAAACCAGCGTTTTCCTAACTGCGATCGCCTCAAATACTGGTGTCGAAAGCGGCTACACCCGATCGCCCGTATCCGAACTCGCAGCCGAAAACTCCCTGCTGTGGCTGATTCAAGTCGGCGTACTGCGGCGCGAAGTAGACGGACAAGGGATTACCGACAGTTTTCGCCTCACGCCCCTAGGCCGCCAACTCGTGGAAAAATGGGAACAGGAAACAGACAAAGTGCCGGATGCTTCATTGTGCGATCGAATTACTAATGCTTTTAGCCGCGGGTTGGGAGTATTTCTATAACCTTTTCTCGCTGGCTGCGGCCTGACACAGAGTCCAACAGTCCGACCACGATCGCACCGTAGCAGTTTTTGAAGAACCGGGCGCGATCGTCCCCTGGTTGACTGAGTAGCGCCACCTCAATTTATGAATGATTTTTTAACCGCAGAGGGCGCAGAGGGCGCAGAGGAGGAGAAGAGAGGGTTCTCTACGGATTTGGTTCGATCTAATGTGCGGTCGATCGCCTATACTGGAATATCTGGTTGTCAGCTCTTCAAGGACGAGAGAGGACTAAATTCCTTGCTAAAAATTAATTATGATTATTTCACCGGACTTGATAAGTAAGTCCACCTAACTAAAAATAAGATATTGATGGCTGAAAAAAATGCTGTACAAGCATTCTTTCTTCCTTCTTCCTTTCTTTCTTCCTTCTTCCGACGGACTTACATCCGTTACATCCGTTACATCCGTTACATCCCGTACATTGCTCGTTGCCGAACTTCCTTCTTCCTTCTACTAACAACTAACTACATAAAACGTTTCTCAAAAATGGAAGCAAAATCCTACAAAGACACCGTAAATCTGCCCAAAACCAAGTTTGATATGCGGGCTAACGCCGCCCGTCGCGAACCGGAATTGCAACAATTTTGGGCAGATCAAGAAATCTACGATCGCCTTTCCCACAATAACCCAGGCGATTTGTTCATCCTCCACGACGGCCCGCCCTACGCTAACGGACAACTTCACATCGGCCACGCCCTCAACAAAATCCTTAAAGATTTTATCAACCGCTACCAAATGCTGCGCGGCAAAAAAGTTCGCTACGTGCCCGGTTGGGATTGTCACGGATTGCCGATCGAACTTAAAGTATTGCAAAACATGAAATCGGACGATCGGCTAAATCTTACCCCGATCGACCTCCGCCACAAAGCCGCCGCCTTCGCGCAGCAAACAATGGAACAGCAGCGCGATTCCTTCCAGCGCTACGGGGTTTGGGGCGACTGGAAACACCCGTATTTAACCATGAAACCCGAATACGAAGCCGCTCAAATCGGCGTTTTCGGTCAAATGGTGCTCAAAGGCTACATCTATCGCGGCTTTAAACCCGTGCACTGGAGTCCGAGCTCGAAAACAGCCCTCGCCGAAGCAGAATTGGAATATCCCGAAGGCCACGTCTCGCGCAGCATCTACGTCGGCTTTCATGTCAGAAACTTGTCAAAATCTTTGCAAGCGAAGCTCAAGCGCTATATGCCGAGCCTCTGGGCCGCGATTTGGACGACTACCCCTTGGACAATTCCGGCAAACTTGGCGATCGCAGTCAATCCCGAACTGATGTATGCAGTGGTGGAACCGCCGGCAAATTCCCACATCGCACAACAATTTATGTTAGTCGCTGTCGATGCGGTCGATCGGCTTTCGGCAACTTTCAACACAGAATTAAAAATCCTGGCTACCTTCAAAGGTAAAGAATTAGAAGGCTGCACCTACAAACATCCGCTGTTCGATCGCGAAAGCCCGATCGTGGCCGGCGGTGACTACATTACCGCTGACTCAGGAACCGGATTGGTGCACACCGCACCAGGCCACGGACAAGAAGACTTTATCGTCGGAAAACGCTGCGGTTTACCAGTTTTAACACCCGTTGATGAAAACGGAAATTTCACCGCAGAAGCCGGAGAGTTTGCAGGTTTAAATGTCCTCGGAAACGGCAATAGCGCGGTAATTGAGGCATTGGAAAAGGCAAATTGTTTGATTAAAGAGGAAGCTTATCCTCACTCCTATCCTTACGATTGGCGCACTAAAAAGCCGACGATTTTTCGGGCTACAGAACAGTGGTTTGCGTCCGTTGAAGGGTTCCGAGATGAAGCATTAAAAGCCATTTCTAATGTGAATTGGATTCCCGCCCAAGGTGAAAATAGAATTACTGCAATGGTCGGCGATCGAGCAGATTGGTGCATTTCTCGCCAGCGGACTTGGGGCGTTCCAATTCCCGTATTCTACGACGAAGAAACCAACGAACCGCTGTTAAATGAAGAAACGATCGCCCATGTGCAAGCCATCTTTGCCGAGAAGGGTTCCGATGCTTGGTGGGAATTGTCGATCGATGAATTGCTGCCGGAATCTTACCGCAACAATGGCCGCACCTACCGCAAGGGCACCGACACGATGGATGTGTGGTTTGACTCTGGTTCTTCCTGGGCCGCAGTTGCCAAAGGGCGATCGGAATTAAACTATCCTGCTGATATTTATTTGGAAGGTTCAGACCAACACCGGGGCTGGTTTCAATCGAGCTTGCTAACCAGTGTAGCAACCAACGGCATCGCTCCTTACAAAACAGTTTTGACTCACGGTTTTGTGCTGGATGAAAAAGGCCGCAAGATGAGCAAATCTGAAGGCAATGTCGTAGATCCGGCCGTCGTAATTAAGGAATACGGGGCAGATGTTTTGCGGTTGTGGGTGTCTTCGGTAGACTATTCTGCAGACGTGCCGTTGGGCAAAAACATTCTCAAACAGCAGTCGGATGTTTACCGCAAGATTCGCAATACAGCTAAGTTTTTGCTGGGGAATTTGCACGACTTCGATCCGGCAAAAGATGCTGTAGCTTACGAGGATTTGCCAGAACTCGATCGCTATATGCTGCACAGAATGGGAGAAGTTTTTGCGGAAGTTCAAGATGCTTTTGAAAACTTCCAATTTTCCCGATTCTTCCAAACTGTACAAAATTTCTGCACGGTGGATTTGTCTAATTTTTACTTGGATATTGGTAAGGATCGACTTTATATCAGTTCGACAGATGCCCGCCGCCGTCGCAGTTGTCAGACGGTAATTGCGATCGCTGTGGAGAATTTGGCAAGGGCGATCGCACCTGTGTTGTGTCACATGGCTGAGGATATTTGGCAGTACCTTCCCTATCCAACTCCCTACAAATCAGTATTTGAAGCTGGTTGGGTGCAACTTGACGCTTCGTGGCACAATCCAGAATTGGCTGCGCGCTGGCAATATTTGCGACAAGTACGCGGCGAAGTTAACAAGGTTTTGGAACAGGCGAGGACTGAAAAGGCGATCGGTTCTTCTTTGGAAGCTAAGGTTTTATTGTACGTTCCCGATGTCGAAAAAAGACAGCAATTGGAAGCTTTGAATCCCAGCAGCGAAGAATTGGTGGATTATGTGCGATCGCAAAATTCAGTCATAGAGTTAGCGGCAGAGGAGAAAGCAAAAGCAGCACAAGATAAACAGGAAGAACAAGCTGCAAAAGTTGCCAAAGTCTTGACAGAAAACACAATTCATGTTGAAGCGAAAACGATCGCAGAAAAGGGCGATCGATCTTCTGAGATAGTAGAGTATTCCGCCCCGGAACTGTCGGCTTCAGATTCTCAGCCAATCTTAGATCAAGCCGCCGAGTTTGTAGCTAATTTGCCTGAATACGCGGGCAAGTTTTTTACAGAATACCAAAACGTGCTGGTAACACTTGGGCTGTTAGCTTCTGTGTTAGTAACAGGCAGAGTAACGCTGGCGATTTTGGATACGATGAATCAGATTCCGATGTTGGGAGGCCTCTTTGAAGTCATCGGCATCTTATTTACGATCTGGTTTGCTTTCCGTCACTTGCTGTTTGCCGCCAACCGTCAAGAAATTGCAGAAACAATTGATTCGCTGACAGCCGATGTGCTTGGACAAACAACTGCGCTTGTGCTTGTAGAAACACAGGCGATCGTCCTCGCACCCTCATTAGAGACAGCGCTTGTAAAAATAGAGGCGATCGCACAAACAGCCCCAGCCGAAAAAGTGTTTGTAGAAACACCTGAAATCCCGAAAGCAGAATTAAGTGCGGCGCCCAAAGCAGAAATTCCTGCTTCCATAGCTGCAGGGCACGATTCTACAATGACTGGCAGCGGTGTAGACGAACTGCGGTATTTGTTCATTACTTCGGAAGTAGAACTGATAGAATCGAATGCAGTGATACAGGAATTGCCGTACAGTTATCAGTCTCCAGAGTTGGCGATTGGTGTAGTGAAAGCAGACGGCCAAAAGTGCGATCGTTGCTGGAATTACTCGACTCACGTCAGCGAGTCGATCGAACATCCGCTAATTTGCGAACGCTGCGTGTCAGCAGTAGACGGCAAATTCTAACCGTATGATGTACACCGCACACCGCTGTAACTGTCATTGCGAGCTATACGCGAAGCAATCGCAGACTCCGTGATTGCTTCACTATCTACTCGTTACCAGGCTGCTGCCTGGTAACGCAGATCCGGAGGCTCTGCCTCCATCTTCCCAGCCGAGGCAGAGCCTCGCTTATATGGGTTCCAAGGCAGAGCCTTGGAACCAGTTAAATCAATCAAACAATGAGTGGGATGGGCTTTGAGCAGCGTTCCGAATATGCTATTTCTTAAAAAAACCGCAGACGATTTCACCAGGGTTGTTTTGTCCAAAGGTCAAAACAGTTCCATCTTTCTTAACTGTAGTGCGATCGCGGCAATTGTAGACTTCCAGAGCCTGTTTCACTCCATCTACACTCAGAATTACCCTGTATTCCCAATAGTTTTTCGCACTGCGTTTGATATCGACAATGCAAATCTCGCTTCCTCGATCATTGCGGCATACAGAGGCCTCAGCAGGAAGCGCCACCGACAAAAAAGATATTAATAGCAACAAGTAGCAAACACATTTCGTCATCAGCAAAATTACTAAGTTTTATCTTACATTTTTTGATAATCAAGTGACAGTATTTTGCCAGCCACTTAGCCATTGGCAGCGCCCTCAAGTGGCGACATCGTAAGATAACTGAACCATACCAGAACTGTATGTCTGACATCCAGTTAACTGCAAAGCTGTAGTATTTATCGGATTAACAAATAAAGGGATTCCCTCCCCTAAAATAATCGGGTGCACCGAGAGAATCACTTCGTTGACAAAGTTTTGATTGAGGAAATCGCGAATCAGCAGAGCACCTCCCACCAACCAAATATTCTTGCCCTCAAGCAAGCGCAAGTCATTGACAAAACTCTCTAAATCTGTTACCGCTTCGACATCCGAAGTTGCTTGAAAATCTAGATTTTTCGTAAAAACATAACTCTTTTTTTCCTGGTACGGATACTCGCCAAAAGTTAGAACTTGTTCGTAAGTTTTCCGACCCATGAGAACCGTATCGATGCTATCTAAGAATTTACTATAACCGTAATTTTGGTCTGTAAACAGCCAGTCAATATCGCCATTCGATCGCGCAATATAACCGTCCAAGCTAGATGCAATGTATAGTACAATTTTTCGCATGGCAACACCGAGGTTTTTGGGGCTATTGGGGCGATGATAGCCCCAGTCACCTTAATTTTAAATGATTTAGCGTCCTGACGGTAACTTGAGTTCGATACCCAGCTTTTGACCGACATCGATCGCCGTATTAGCAAAATCAGTCATGCCTGCGATCGGAATTGCGATCGCAGTACCCGCCGCAATCATCGCAGTCAAGCTCTTCTTTAATCTGGATTTATTCCATTGGCTTTCCGGTTTCTTAATTTCAGCTTCGACATCTTCAATATCAATAATTATCCCATCGCGAATGTCTTCGGGAAACTGAGTGGCGGTTTCACGCATCGATGAAATTAGTTTGAGAATTTCCGCAGTATTGGTGTTATTATTTTGCAGGGATTGATTGCCACCAACTTCGGCACTGTTTGACGAACCGCCGATATTGCCGGAAAAGTTAGAACCTTGAAAAGCACCTTGAAAGTTGTTGGTTTCAGAAGAATTTTGAGTCATTTTTGCTTCCGCTTTATTAATAATTGGTCTACTAACAGCTAGTTTAGCGATATCTACAAGGTCGTCATATTCTCTTCCGTATTTTTCATCGCCCATTTGGTTTCTGCGCCGAAGTTCGATCGACTCATACCCATCCAGCAACGGCCGCAAATCGAGTTTGAGTTTAAGTTTGCCGACACGCACTGTATTCTCGCCCATATCCTCCAGCCCTAGCAATTCATCGTAATCCAGCGGATCGGCATCGGGATAACCGGGAACCGGCACCCATTGACTGATTTCCAGATTGGCAAAAGAATTGTGGATTTTGCTAAACGTATCGCGAATCATGCTTAAGAAAGAACGCCGCGTCGATTCCCGCCCGCTAACAGCAATCAAGATTTTCTCATCTTCCGGGTCAGATTTGATCCGGGCGATGTTGTACACCTCAGCGCCTTCGCGGTACTCCAGCATTACCCCCGTGCGCCAGTGCGTGCAGTTGTGGATTTTCTCGTGCATCAGGACGATGAAACGCGAGAGGATGCTGTCGGGGAGAATGCGGTAGTGATATTGAAATTCCAGGGTTTCGCCTTCGAGTTCGGTGTTTTCCGGTTGTTCTTTCGGCAAAATGCCGGGAATCAGGAAAGTCAGCGCATGGCAATCGTTGAGGGGAAAGCAGAGTTGAAATTCGCCCATCAACTCGGTGAGACAGTTGTAACGGTGGCTGGGATATTTCGTGGCATCCAGGATGCGGCTGAGGTCGGCGTGGGTGAGAATGCCTTTGGTTTTGACTTTGAGATCGTCGTCGCTGAGGAGGGCATAGATGCCTTCCGTCACCCAGTGGGGATTGAGGATGTTGGTGGATTGCAGGATTGGGTGTTCGCGGAAGTTGAGGACAATGCCCAGGTTGTGCAGCAGTCCGATGAGTTGGGTTTGGTCGGTTTCTGCGAGGATGTTTTCTGTGGCGCAGATGGTGGCGTATTCGCTGATGCTGATGAAGTCTTTGTCGAGGTTTTCCAGGCGCTGTTTGACTTGGAACCAGCTTAGTGGCAAAAGATCGTAGACTTCTTTGAGTTGGGAGATTTCGGTGTGGATGGCGCTGCGGAGTTCGTCGATTCCCGTGCCGCTTTGGCAGGAAGTTTCGATAATCGCTTTGATGTTGGGATATTTGTCGCGCAAGGCTTTGCGGTTGAGATCCAGGGGTTGTTCGTCGCACTTGTTGCCGACGAGGATGACGGGGGATGCGTCGCCGAAGCTTTCGATCAGTTTCAGCCAGTATTCGAGGCGGTTTTCGTCTTCGCTGGTGCGGCAGTTGGAGACGAGGAGGTAGAGGCTGCGTTTGGTGAGGAAAAATTGGTGGGTGGCGTGGTAGATTTCTTGTCCGCCGAAGTCCCAGACGTTGAGTTTGACGGGTTTGGTGTTGACTGTTATTTGCCAGTTTGTGATGTTGAGTCCGTCGGTTTGGGGTTCGTTGGGGTTGTATTGGTTGTGGGTGAGGCGGTTGATGAGGGAGGTTTTGCCGACGCTGCCTTGGCCGACGAGGAGGACTTTGGCTTCGTTGAGGGGGAGGACTTCGCCGCTGCGGAGTTGGCGCAGGTAGTTGAAAATGGCGGCGGGAGTACCGGGTTTTTCGTAAAGTTTGGCTGGCCCTAGAACTTCTGGAGAAATGGGTAGGGGATTGCCGTAGAGGTCGAGTTCTTGAAGTTTTGGCAGTGTTTCCAAGCACTCAGGAATTATTTCAATCTGATTGTTATGGAGGGAAAGCAGTGTCAGATTGGATAATTGAGCGATCGCCTCTGGGATGTCAGTAATCTGATTTTTCCAAAGGTAAAGCTGTGTCAGATTGGATAATTGAGCGATCGCCTTTGGGATGACGGTAATATGATTGTTACCGAGGTGAAGCTCTGTCAGATTAGATAATTGAGCGATCGCCTCTGGAATTTGGGTAATCTGATTGTTATTGAGGTTAAGTTCTGTCAGATTGGATAATTTAGCGATCGCATCTGGGATGGAGGTTATCTGATTGTCACGGAGGGAAAGCACTGTCAGATTAGATAGTTGCCAGATCGCATCTGGGATGGAGGTTATCTGATTGTTATCGAGAAAAATCTTCGTTAGATTGGATAATTGTGCGATCGCCTCTGGGATGAAGGTAATCTGATTTTTCCATAGGAAAAGCTCCGTTAGATTAAACAATTCACAGAGCGCATCTGGGATTTGGGCAATCTGATTGTCACTAAGGTCAAGCTCTGTCAGATTGGGCAGTTGAACAAGTGCTTCGCAAAGCTTTGCTAACCCATCTGGGATTTGGGTAATCTGATTGTGACCGAGGCGCAGTTTCGTCAAATTCGGCAGTTGAACGAGTGTTTCGCAAATCTTTGCTAACCCATCTGGGATTTGTGCGATCTGATTCTCACTGAGGTCAAGCTCTGTCAAATTGGGCAGTTGGACAAGTGCTTCGCAAAGCTTTGTTAACTCATCTGGGATTTGGGCAATCTGATTGTTACGGAGGCCAAGCTCTCTCAGATTCGACAGTTGGGCGATCGCCTCTGGGATTACCGTAATTTGATTGTAACGGAGGTTAAGCCTTCTTAGATTCGATAGTTGGGCGATCGCATCTGGGATTTGGCTAATCTGATTCCAACTGAGGTCAAGCTTTGTCAGATTCCACAATTGCCCGATCGCCTCTGGGATTTGGCTAATCTGATTGCCCCAAAGGTCAAGCTCTGTCAGATTCGACAGTTGCCCGATCGCCTCTGGGATTTGGCTAATCTGATTGCAACTGAGGCTAAGCTCTCTCAGATTCGATAGTTTGACGAGTGCTTCACAAAGCTTGGCTAACGTATCTGGGGTTTGGGCGATCGGATTATGACTGAGGCTAAGCTCTGTCACATTAGAGAGTTTGCCGATCCCATCTGAAATTTCTGTTAAACCAATGCTGGTTAAATTTAAACTTTCTAATTGCTTCATTTCCAGCAGCAATTCTGGTATCGTTCCGAATGGATTGCCACTGAGGTTAATCGATCGCAAATTTTCTAGCGATCGCAATTCGTCCGGCAGTGAGGTCAATTGATTGGTAGTCGGCTGGGGAGTCATTTTACCATCAGCTACTCTCCATTCATTTACCCTCCCCAACACCAACGACTCAAGCTGCGTGCACTTGCCAATCTCCGGCGGCAATTCCTCCAACCCCAACCCCGCCAAATCCAATTCTGTGGAGCCCTCATCAGCCGCTTTGTCGATTAACTGCAACAACTCTTCTCGCGTCATATCTTTTGTCTCCCCGTAGTCTTCATTTGATTGTGACAGGATTTTTTGGTTGGTGGGGAATTGGCCGTGCGCCGTAATCTAAGAAACCGGGTTTTTTCCCATATCTACGACTGTGATCAAATATTCTCGAAAAAACCCGGTTTCTGGCCACCCGCACGTAACCCGTAGAAACCGGGTTTTTTCCCATGTCTTTGGCTGTCATCAACAATTCTCGCAAAAACCCGGTTTCTGGGCCGCGCATCCTATAATTAAAACAACGGTTAAAAGAGGAAAGCCAATGGTGACAAGCCTGAATGTGGATACGGCACTGCTGCAAGAGGCGATCGCACTTAAGGAAGAAATTGCGATCGAAACCCTAGTAGAAATCGCCTTGCGCGAATACATTCAACGCCGCAAACAGCCGCAGCATCTCGAACTTAGCTTTGGAGAATCTCTCGGTGCATTTCGTGAAAAATATCAACTGCATGAACTGGGTTTAAATCCCGATGAAGTTTGGGGAGAGATTCGCGATCGAACTTTTGAGCCAAGTAACTAGAAATGTGCCAAGAAACCGGGTTTCTACGAGTCTTTGGTTTGGTGACGAAAAATACTGAGAGAAACCCGGTTTCTGGGATTTTCGCATGGGTCGTCCTCCGTACATCTCCTGTTTATGTCAATGGAAGATGGACGATTTGATCTTGGTATTCATCATCGAACGAACCATCAGCAATCAAAATTAATTCCTCAATATTTTGCCCAATAGTTAAATCTGAATTCAAAATAAAAATCCCTGGAATATGCCTACCTTCAGCAATATGATCTGTCAGATGGACGGGCATAGACTTGCGGTTGTTCGTAACTAAAATAAAACCACGATCCTCACACCAAACCAAAATATCTGGATCGAGCGTACTTTTCGGAGGCGTACCAATATCGCCTACTGACCAAACTACTAAATCCGAGCGTTTCCGGCGAAGCTGTGTAGCATAAATGGGTGTAACATTCTCATCCATCAAATATTTAAGTGCCATTCCTTAAACACCATGTACAACAGCTTGCTTTTCCCGTTCGGCTTTCAATTTTCGCAATCTTTCCGCAGCAGGATGGGGATTTGCTGCTTGCATCTTTCGCTGCTGATGCGACCAATCCAACCAATCTTGTAAATATCGACTTACTGATTCTTTGTTCATCAAATAATACAAAATAGTCGTATAAACTTCTGCCAAAGTTAGAGAAGGGTATAATTGCTGAATTTCTTCGGCGGTGCGTCCCCGATACAAATATTCATACAGTACCGTCTCAATCCCGATGCGATGTCCTTTGATGCGAATATCATCCGGTGCCAAAAAGTCAAAATACTCATTGAATTCCATATCTAAGATTCCTCTTTTAGCTATATAGTATTATACTCATTATAGGGAATAGCGATCGTAGGCATGAGCCAAGCAACTAGAAATGGGCTAAGAAACCGGGTTTCTACGAGTCTTTGGTTTGGTGACGAAAAATATAAAGAGAAACCCGGTTTCTGAGATTTTCGCAGGGGCCAAGAAACCGGGTTTCTATGATTCTTTGGTTGGGTGACGAGAAATACTGAGAGAAACCCGGTTTCTGAGATTTTCGCCTGGAGCGAGAAATCCTACTTTCAATTATCAATGCTGGCGATGTCTCCAACTATTATATCAAAAATTTGTGTTTTTGGGGAAAGATTTGTTAAACTGGAATTATTAGCTAGCGAGTCAATCGACCGTACTTTGTATACGAGGTTAATCATTATGATCCAAGCATTTGAAGGGATTTACAGAAATGGAATCATCGAACTGTTAGAATTTCCCGAAAACATTTATGAAAGTCGCGTGCTGATTACTTTTCTAGCTGGGTCATCCATTCCTGTATGGCCTGCATTTATCAAGTTTGGAATGTTTGCCGGAACTGAGCAATCCACCGAATCCGATTTCGAGATTGCCCAATCCACCGCCGATCGCGCCTGCGAACTAAAAGAGAGTTAAATGGCAGCTAAAGATATCTTCCATACATCAGTAAAAATAGCCCTTCAGAAAGAGAACTGGGTGATCACAGACGACCCACTTAGACTAGAAGTTGGCGGCACGAAATTTGAGATTGATCTAGGTGCTAAAAGCTTACTGCTGAGCGTCAAGGTCAAAAAATTGGTGTATAAATCAAATCTTTCCTCGGTGAATCTCCACTAACCGATTACCACGTAGCCCTCGGACAATTTTTAAACTACCGCCTTGCTTTGGAAATTAGCCAACCCGATCGCATTCTTTGGCGATTCCCGTCAGAACGTATGAATCGTTTTTTCAGCGAGAATTTGCCCAGTTGTCTGTAGAGAGATACCAAATTAAACGCCTAATATATGACCCTATTAATGAGGTAATTACACAATGGATCAAGTAGAACAATATCGAAAAATAATTCAGCAAGTCTTAACCGACTATGCGACAGTTCCTATTGCTAATGGTGAAATTGACTCTCAACTCATTTTTGACATAGAGCGCGATCACTATCAAATTACAAACATTGGCTGGGATGGTAATCGTCGCGTTCACAGTTGTGTGTTACATCTCGACATAATTGATGGCAAAGTTTGGATACAGCATAACAGCACCGAAATGGCGATCGGTAGCGAACTCTCGAAAATGGGTATTCTCAATTCAGACATTATTCTAGGTTTTCAAGCACCTTACCTGCGACAATACACAGATTTTGGAGTCGCATGATATGCGAGCGTTTGAGTGACGAAAAATATAAAGAGAAACCCGGTTTCTGAGGTCTTTGTTACCAACTGATGACAAATGATGGTAGGCTTGGGATAGAGAGTTGTTTGTTTATGAATCTAATTAAACGTGTTGCCATAGTGGGAGGAACCCACGGAAACGAACTCACAGGAGTATACCTTGTGAAGAAGTTCGATCGCGCGCCAGAGTCAATTGGGCGATCGACTTTTGAAACAATCGCCCTGCTAGCCAATCCCCAAGCTTCCGAAATCGGGAGACGCTACGTCGATATCGACCTCAACCGCTGCTTTCGCCAGCAAGATTTAGAAAATCCCCAACTCTCCAGCTACGAAGCCCAGCGGGCGAAAGAAATCTACCACATTTTTAGCTCAAAAAACACCCAGCAACAAAGCTTAATCATCGACTTGCATAGCACCACATCAAACATGGGGCTAACCTTCATTCTCGCCAGCCAGCATCCCTTTAACCTGCAACTAGCAGCTTATTTAACCTCTGTGTATCCCCACCTCAAGCTGCTGGCTGCGACAACCAAGAATGAAGATAGTCCTTTGCTGCGATCGCTCTCCGAGTTAGGCGGTACGCTAGAAGTTGGTGCAGTGCCACAAGGCGTATTAGATGCGTCTTTGTTTCAGCAAACCGAGCAAGTTGTTGGCACAATTTTAGACTGCGTAGAAAGCTACAATCTAGGCACAATGCCTGCTGCCACAAATCCCCTGACTGTTTATCACACCATTGGGGCGATCGACTATCCCAGAAACAAGTCTGGAGAAATTCAGGCAATGATCCATCCTGGGCTACAATCCAGAGATTATGAAGCCCTAAATCCTGGCGATCCGATGTTTTTGACCTTTGATGGTGAGTCGGTATTGTATGAAGACAAATCGATTGTTTATCCAATTTTTATTAACGAGGCGGCTTACTATGAAAAAGGGATTGCGATGTGTTTTACCCAAAAGCAAATAATTAGTATTGAGCAGTCAGGTAAAAGCCCTTATTGAGGGTGATCTGGTGACAAAAACTTCTCTTCAGAAACAGCACTAGAAGCGCGAAACTGCTTCCAGACTTCCAAACTAAAAATGCACGCCATCAGCCAAATTAAACCGGCTGCGTAACCGGCAATAACATCGGTAGGCCAGTGGACTCCTAGATAAAGCCGACTGAAACCAATAGCAGCAACTAATACAACTGTCAAACTGTAAATCAACCAGCGCTGCTTGGGAAAGCGCGAACCCAAGAAATATCCTAGCAAACCGTAAATAACCATTGAAATCATTGCGTGTCCGCTAGGAAAACTGTAAAATCTCACATCAACCGTGCGCTCCCAAAGTTGAGGTCGAGCGCGGGCAAACAGTTTTTTTAACAGTAGGTTTAAACCGATCGCGCCTGCGCCGGTAACTGCAATAGTTGTGGCTTCGGAGCGATGTTTGCTCACCCACAATACAATACCCAAACTCACGCTCAGCACGAGCAGTAAATTTGGCTCCCCAAAAAATGTAAAGCCGAGCATGATGCGATCGAGCAGCGGAGTGTGCAGGCTCCTAAGATATAGTAAAATAGATGTATCGAAAGCGTAGGTTTCCTTTTCCAAAACTTCTTCGGCAATGGTGGCAAATCCCCACATCGCCAAAGCAGCAACAGCAAGACCGGCTAGCCGAATTATCGAAATGAGCGATTGAATTTTAGAGCGCATTTTTGAAGTAATTAAGAATTTAAAATTCAACACCGAGAATAATACAACAAATCTAGGAAACGAAAAGACCTTACCGATCGTCTAGATTCTTGAGCAACTATATTCTGAATGATTAATTGATTTTTCACTACCCACCTCAGCTTTTACATCCAACCGGCGAATGACTATACTATTCACAAAACACATTTCTGCAATTTTGTTGACCGTGGGGTTGACAAATCTTTCTAGCTGTGCTAGCCAAACCGGAGTCAATGCCCCGATCGCCGAAGCCAACACGATCGCCCAGCGTCTCGTTTCGACCGCAGTCGCCCAAAAGCCCAACAACCCGCAATTCGGCCAGCCGATCGACTGTACCCTAGGAAAAGACTGTTTTGTATTGCTGTATTTCGATCGAGAACCCGGCCCCACCGCCGTCGATGTTGGATGCGGGCGACAAACCTACGACGGCCACGACGGCACAGACTTCGCCATTCCCGACGCCAAAGCAATGGCAAAAGGAGTTCCAGTTATCGCCTCCGCTGCAGGCCAAGTTTTGCGAGCACGAGATGGTGTGGTCGATCGGCGTTTACAAAATGATACAGACAAAGCCAACATCGCAGGCACAGAATGCGGCAACGGCATGGTAATCGACCACGGCGCAGGCTGGGAAGCCCAATACTGCCACCTCCGCAAAGGCAGCGTTGCCGTCAAACCGGGGATGCAGGTACAAAAAGGCACAGTTTTGGGCATGGTGGGAAACTCTGGGATGGCATCTTTCCCCCATGTACACGTAACTTTTCGCTATCAAGGCAAACCCGTAGATCCGTTTGTCGGCCCCGATGCCAAATTAGGCTGCAACATCGCCCGCAATCCCATTTGGGACAAACCTCTAGACTATATTTCCACAGGTTTAATTCGGGCCGGTTTTGCCAATAAGCCGCCCGATATCAACGCTGTCTGGGAAGGACAATTTTCAGAGACTCAACTGCCTGCAAACAGTCCAGCTTTGTTGTTTTGGGTGCAAAGTTACGGAGTGCTCAAGGGCGATCGCGAACAATACAAATTATTGGCACCCAACGGCACAACCATCGCCGATCAAACCAATGAAATTAAAGCCCCCAGCCGCACTTGGTTGGGTTATGTCGGCAAAAGAAACAGTACAAATTCTCCTCTGATTCCCGGAGTGTGGCGCGCAGAATATCGATTGACGCGGGGCGATCGAGTTTTGGCAGAAGTCAAGCGAGAAGTTGAGTTGCGCTAGTGGCTAAGTTCTACAATAGACTTGAATTGCATAAATCTTTCATTGATAGATCAACCGCAGATGTCAGGTAGATTAACACAGATTAACGCAGATAATTTCAAGATAGATGGGAAATTTTTACCAGAAAGAATTGGTTTAAAGCCTCTCCCTTAAAGGCGAGAAATCAAAAGAAAACTATTCATTACTCCAATCCTCTTCCTTCTAGGTAGAGGTCGCACTCATCTGTCAACTGTCAACTGTCAACTGAATGAAGTCTTAGTAATCAAATCATGGAAGTCGATTTAAATGATTATTTCATTGATCATATCAGTCAAATTATTCGCATCTTAAAATATTTGATAAGATAGGACGTACGAATGGAATTCGCGACTACACAAACGAAGTCCGCCTCCGCGGACTGAAGAATATCATGTAATTTTCACCGCCGTGTCTTCAACCCGCGCACCATCCGGGTTTTGTTTGTATAGACGCGAATTCGATTCGCCTTGTCTTTTTCTTCAACCGCCGTGTCTTGTTGGGATTTTGACAATTCAGGGCAAATTTTCCCAAGCTTGAGCTACAATCTCGCTCAGCCAGCGCCTTTGAGCCAAATCGAGCAGGTTGTCGTCGGCGAGCACCTCAGCTTTCAACTCATCCAAAGACTGAGCTCGCGATCGAGCTATTTGAATCACACCCGCGATCGCCGATGCCACCAATTCTTCATTCAGTGGCTGCTGTCGCAAAGCAATCATTTCTTGAGGATTCGTAGGAATGGGATAATTCATAGAAGTGCATACCGAAAGGAGTAGATATTCAGCCACTGCGGGCACACCGAGAGCGATCGAAAACCTAAAAATCTGAGAACATTGTAAACTTATTTAAAACTAAATAAGTATTCGCGGAGTATAGCCTACTTTGCTCCCTTGTCAACTCCCCCATCTTTATTAATTTATTCTCAATTGAGAGCCTAATCATGCAAGAAATTCTTTATCTAGAAGTCCCGACACCGGATACAGCAGCCGTCTGCACTTGGTTGCAGCACGAATTCGATCCCGGAATCGGAGAAAAAATTATTACTGCTGACGGTTTTCGCCTGGTTTCAGGCGCAACAGCAGCCGAGGTTCAGAAGTCTGGAACTCAAAATGCCAATCCAAAACCCGCCTTGGCTGACACCAATTCAGGAAACCAAAATTGGCGATCGACAGAACTTTCCACCTTTGTCTGGTCACTGCAACGCACCACTTATTTAAAAGTCTTTCGTCTAGAAGACGCGCCCGCTGGAGAAAGAAAGTTCCTGGAAGCTCTGAATCTTGCTGTGAGAAACAAGTTCCCCGATCGCTACCAGGAACCCCCTGTCATAGACCTCTCCAAACAGTCAATTTTTGAGGCTCTTGCCCCCTATTACCCCTTGACCGTCAAATACTTCCAAAAAATGCCTCAAGGCGAATACGACCTTAAGCGCGTCTACTGGTGGGAACAGCGTTGGCGCGAAGGCACTCGCAATCCTCAAAAGCCAAAACAAGTAGTGTTTTTGAAGGAAGAGGGAACAGGGCAGAAGGCAGAAGACACGATTTCGGTGTCTGATTCTGGCGATACTTTTTATGACTTAATTTATATTGGCGGGGCCTTGGGAGTGATTCACGCCGCAGTTATGGCGAGATTGGGCTACCGGGTGCTGCTAGTTGAGCGAATGCCTTTCGGGCGAATGAATCGCGAGTGGAATATTTCGCGGGATGAAATTCAAAGCTTAATTGATTTGGGTTTATTTACTGCTGCAGAAATCGAAACTTTGATTGCCAGAGAATACAAAGATGGCTACAACAAGTTTTTTGATGCTAACAATCCACCCGTTGCTAAAGCGCCAGTTCTGCACACACCAAAGGTACTCAATGTAGCTTTGGACGGAGAGAAACTGCTGAATTTAGCGGGACTTAAACTAACAGAAGCTGGTGGAGAAATCTGGGACGAAACTGAATTTCTTAGAGCCGATGTTGCAGCGGAAAAAGTAGTAGTTCAGGGCCACCACTTGCCGACAAAAGCCGATCGCACTGCATTAGGACGGTTACTGGTGGATGCAATGGGTTCGGCTTCTCCCATCGCTTGGCAATTGAACGAAGGGCGGACTTTTGACAGCGTTTGTCCGACAGTGGGAGCAGTCATCGACGGAGGATTTGAGCCAGGAGTATGGGATTCCGAGTACGGGGATGTGCTCTACACTCACGGGGACATTTCCCGCGGGCGCCAGCTCATCTGGGAGTTGTTTCCCGGCGCCGGCACAGAACTGACAGTTTATCTATTTCACTACCACCAAGTACATCCAGAGAATCCCGGTTCTTTGCTGGAAATGTACGAGGATTTTTTCGCAATTTTGCCGGAATACCGTCGCTGCGATGTCGATAAATTGGTGTGGAAAAAACCGACATTTGGTTATATTCCGGGGCATTTTAGCAGCAACAGCAGCGATCGCTCCGTGGCGATCGATCGCCTAGTCTCGATCGGCGACGCAGCATCCCTGCAATCTCCCCTCGTTTTCACCGGCTTCGGCTCCCTCGTCCGCAATCTTTTTCGCTTAACAGACCTTTTGGATACAGCATTAAAGCACAATTTGTTGACGGCAAATCACTTAAACCAAATTCGCGCCTACCAGAGTAATGTTTCAGTAACTTGGCTATTTTCTAAAGGCATGATGGTTCCTACCGGGAGCAGTTTGCCACCCCAAAGAATTAATTCAATTCTCAATACCTTTTTCGGTATTTTGGCAGCACAAAAACTCGCCGTAGCTGAAACTTTTATTAAAGACAGAACCGACTGGCTAACTTTCAATCGACTGGCGATCGAAGCAGCCGGAAAAAATCCTTCTCTCCTCTTGTGGATTTTAGATTTTGTCACTTTGGGGGATATTTGGCGCTGGCTGGGAAGTTACTTGAATTTTACTCTGCTGGCTTTGGCCAGTTTGCTGTTCGGATGGCTTCCCGGCTTCGCCCGCAGGGTACAACCTTGGTTGGAACCCCGATATCCGGCTGTTTGGCTGTGGCTGTTGGCTACCAGCTATGCTCTCACCTATGGCATGGGAAAGGGGAGAAAAGAGTGTTGAGTTTTGAGTGTGGACTCAAAACTAGCAACTTCAGTTCGCTATCGAAAACTCGGCAATTCAATTTCAGCTAGTGATCGACGTTTTTTAGAAGCCCGCAGCGGACTGGCAATCAAGCTCAGCCAGTCTGGTTGGGCGACTGCTGTAGGTTTTGCCACACTCGATCGCACTTCTTGAATGCCAAAGGTTTCAACGGAGTTCAAAATTTGAAAAGCCCGGGCTAATTCTTGCGTGTCCACATTGGTAGCAGTTTCGGGTTCAGACTCAGCCATCGGCTGTTCAGGTTCCGCAACCGCAGGGGCCGAGTCAGGTGCCGGCTCATGAGGCTGGTAGGTTTCGGCTTCCTGTAATTGAATGCCGGATACTTCGGCTAATTTGTTGAGTTCCAGATTGGCTGGGGATTCAGGCTCGATCGCATCGACAACAACCGCTACCTCTGGATTCTCTTCGGTTTCCGACCAAGGTTGGACAGGGGAAGCGTTAAAGGCTGGCGGCAGCGGAACTTGAGAGCTTTTGACCGCCGCGAGCAAAGATTCTAATTGTGCGCTGGCGGTGTCCAGATTATTGTCAGGCGGCTCGATCCTCGGCGACTTTACCTGCGGCCTGTCCAAACTTCTTTCCAAGGCAGCTTTGAATTGCAGAGTGTGGCGCTGCTGGCGGTGCAAGCGGGCTCGCAATTCCCTGCAAATATTTTCTGTGGCTACTAACTGGTGTAACTGTTCGTTGTAGCGCTGCACAGTAGACGCACATTCTCGCTCAATAGTCGCTAGCCTGACTTGGCTGGTTGTCAACTGACTTCTTAAACTTTCGACTAAAATTTCTTGACTTTGGAGGGTTTGATGGGAAACTTCCACTTTGCCAAACAACCGCGTCAATTGTTCTTGAGTATTTTCGAGTTCTGCAGTCCGCTGTTCTAGCAAAGTTTCGCGATTCTGCAAGGTTTTTTGGGACTCTTCGAGAGCTGTTTCTAGCTGGGCGATGCGCTGTAAAAGGTCGCGGTTGCATTCGTGCAGCGCTTGCATGAGGGTGACTGGGGTCGATCCTTTGCCCTTGGCCTGTTCGGCATTCCCAAGCATATTTTTTAGATTCTCTGAAATCGGGGGCGAGCCCGCCTCAGTCGGCTGTGTCGGAGATTGCGAATTTTTTGTTTCAGGTTGTGTGGGAATTGCATCTACGCCGATGGCGTTGGGAAAATCTACTGTTTGCCAGTCTTCTTCTGGCTGTTGGGGCACCGTTGCGGGAAGGTCTGTCGCATCGGGGGCGATCGGCTCAAAACCCCCAGCATTAGCAAAATCTGAGTGCAATGGTTCGGTATCGGATGGAACAGCAGGGTACGATTGGTGCTGATGGGCTCGAAGATCAGCTTCTGACATGGCTTTTTATCCCAATACTCACAGGGTCTCAGATACAGTCTATCCTTAGATATTCTCCCGAAGGAAGCCCCTAAGTGATAGTTGTTGTCATTTTTTCTGTTTTTTCGGACAATCGCCTGTGAATCGATTCGCGCGATCGAACTACAACCCGAACTCAAATTAAGACGTAAGGTGCGCGCACCAGCACCTAGAAGACCTGAGTTTTTGGCCGCCAGTCCGATCGGAATAATTTTTCCCAATGTCTAACGCACTGTTTCGGCATCCGGGCGATCGCCTAAGCTTTAACAACTGCAAAATGTTTGTCAATGATTGCTGGAACTTCTGCCGGTGCAATGCGGCTGTAGCGAGTTTTGTCCGGCATCACAACTATATTTGGGCCGGCTTTGCACTGTTTGAGACATCCGGTTCCCTGTACTGTCACTTGCTCTTCTAAACCGCGCGAATTCAAAGCATTTTCTAAAGCTTTACAGACTCCTCCAGCGCCCCGCTTTAGGCAGTCTGATTTTTGACATACTAATATTTTGGTTTGGGTTTTTGCCGGAGCTTTTACAGTTTGAGCTGCTGTGTCAGAGGTGAATTCGCTTTTGCCGATCGCGCGATCGTCGGATGTCAATACCCCAACAGGCAGATTGGTGGAGTCGAGCTGTTCTGGCGATCGATCATTTTGACCCTGAGCCAGCTTAAGGCTGCGAGCTTTAAGTTTTATTTTACCGTTTTTTAAATTGAGTTCTTTCTCACCTACAACTTGAACTCTCAACCCCGGTGTGAAAATAGGCGACAGAAATGACCGCAATTCCTTGGAAAGTTTAACAAGAAATTCTACTCCGCGATCGCTGCTAATTCGCAAATATTTAAGTTTGCAGCCATCTTCAACAATCAGGGCGAGGATTTCTCCCTCTAAACTGAATTCGGAAACTTGCTTGCCAGATTTATACATTGTTATGACTCCTTTAAATCCGTTACATCTTGTACATTGCTCGTTGCCGAACTTCCTTCTACCTTGAAGCCATTTGCCAGCAGCACTCCAGCCATTGCACCAGTTCGTATCGAGGGGCACTGACTTGCCTCAACACGCTCATTAACTGAGCCGCTTGTTTAACTGTGTTGACTTTTGCCCGCAAAGGTTGGTCAACCGCACACCAGCAGGGAATTTCTAGTTCTTGCAAGCGTTTGTAAACTTGCCACCTATCTAGCCAACTAACTTGCACAATGTTACAAACTTCTAATTCTGGATCTGCTGGATTCATTTTTTAACAACAGTAATAATTTGCATTAATTTTTACCCTGACTGGTAGCGGGTAGAAGTTAAAAGCCAGATTTCAGCAGAACATCAAAGATGATCAAAAGCCCTTTCTGAAAAATTCTGCCTTTTGCCCTCTGCCTTCTGCCTTCAGAAGGTTCGCCCCACTTTCAGGAAGCCTTCAGAACGAGCATCTTGTTAAAGCATAACCCAACTGCTAATTATTCTCAATAGGTTTACAAAAATAAATTCCTATTCTACAAAATCTTGCACTATCGAGGCAGACCCTGCTTGACGGGTAAATCTAGGGTGCTAGACTGACTCTATTGGCAACAAAACTGCCTATTGAGAGGAGAACACACATGGCCCAGACTCAGAGTGCATTGAGACCATTTGGCCACATAGCCGAAAACCCAGTTCTACTGGAACATTCAGTCACAGCACCGATTTGTGAAGGGATGAACGCGCTGCTGGCCAGTTTTCAGGCTTTATACCTGCAATATCAAAAACATCATTTTGTGGTGGAAGGGGCAGAATTCTACTCCTTGCACCAATTCTTTCAAGAAAGTTACGGTGAAGCTCAAGATAACGTCCACGAGTTGGGCGAACGGTTGAACGGATTGGGCGGCATACCAGCAGCTAGCTTTAGCAAATTAGCTGAGTTGTGCTGTTTCGAGCCGGAAGCAGACGGCGTGTATTCGTGCCGCCAAATGCTGGAACACGATTTGACTGCGGAACAAGCTATCATAGGTTTGCTGCGCCGTCAAGCAGGACAAGCAGAAAGTTTGGGCGATCGAGCTACCCGCTACCTCTACGAAAAAATCCTGCTAAAAACAGAAGAGCGGGCTTATCACATTTCTCACTTCCTCGCCCCCGATACTTTAGTTCAGTTGAACTTGAACTAACAATTCTTCTTTCTCTTCCTTAGCGCCCGTAGCACAGGCGTCTCGCCTGTGAATTTTCACAGTTCATTATCTGAACTCTGAAAAAAAAGCGAGCAGTTAGAAAACTGCCCGCTTTTTTTATACAAAGTGCGCTTACCCGCAGGTAATTAAGGCGCTAAAGCATTGCCGCGCAGCAAGCTACCGATGGTTTTCGCAGTAATCTTCATCTGCACGAAAGGATTAGCCGGTACTACTGTCTTATACAAGTAGCTATCGAATGTGAGTTTCTGCACATCGCGATCGGCACACATTTCCACAAAAGCTTCGCGAGTAGCATCAGAACGGTAAAACACCCGTTGCAAAATGTCAAGCACTTTGTAAGTAATCCCGTAAGCTTTATCCCACCGCTTCAGATAAAGCTTGATTTCCTGTTCAGTAGGAATCCGCGTACCCTGCTGAGAAATCTCCACAATCGTTTCCGCACACATCCGGCCAGACTTCGCAGCAAAATAGATACCTTCGCCCGAAGACTTGGTAACATAACCTGCGGCATCGCCTACGAGAGCAACTCGGCCCACAACCCGGCGGGGACGCGGATGTTCTGGGATGGGGTGAGCTTCCACTTTAATGATCTCACCGCCCATGAGTCTTTTGGCAGCGCGGGCACGGACACCTGCTTGCAGCTTTTTGATGCTGGCTTGATTGACTTTCATCGTGCCAGTACCGACGGCTACGTGGTCGTATTTGGGGAACACCCAAGCGTAGAAATCGGTAGATACGTCATCGCCGACGTACATTTCGGCTAAGTCGTGGTAGTAAGCCATTTTATCTTCCGGCAGGCGGATGCGTTCTTGGAAGGCGATCGCATAATTGTAATCACCAGCATCGATCGCCTTTGCTACGCGGGAGTTAGCACCGTCAGCCCCAATCACCAAATCCACTTTCAGAGTTTTCTGAATTCCCATTGCCGCGCCGTTGGAGTGGTCGGCATAGTGGAGAATGTAGGGGTCTTTATTGTTGCCGGGAATCTCTAGTGTGTGAACGGTACCGTTAATTAGTTTGGCACCTAGGGTCGCAGCCCGATCGCGCATAAAGCCATCGAGCACTTCGCGGCGGCACATACCGATGTATTCGTGGGCGTTTTCGATGTTGATGTCCACCTCTACGTTGGAGGGGGAGATCATTTTCATTTTTCTGACTTGGCGGTCTATAATGCTTTGCGGCAAGTCAAATTCCTGTACCATGCACAGGGGAATTGCCCCGCCACAGGGTTTGGCGTAGTCTAATTTGCGCTCGAATAGGTATGTTTCGATTCCTGCTTTTACGAGTGTTTCGGCGGCGGAAGAACCCGCAGGGCCTGAACCTACTACTGCAACCCTTAGTGTCAAAGTTTTTCTCCCCAGTTTTTTATCTATAGTCTTTACTCAGATGTGATGGTATCACGGAGTTTCGGTGCGGTGGGGTAACGACGGGAGATTTAAATGAAATGAAACAGAGCTTAACAGTTCGATACGAAAATCGGGTCTGGGGCAGTAGGTGCGATCGAATATCTTAAATCTTTAACGGCAGATGAACGCGGATCGACGCTAATGTGCAATGGTGCCCTGGTGTGCGATCGAACATTTTGCACTATTTTCTAAGAACAGGCAAGATGCCTGTTCCACAAAGAATGAATTTTCTGCTTGTGGGGAGGACTTCTAGCCCGCCCGGACATAAACAGGCTTCCCTAGCCTGTTCCACAAACAGTGAATTTTCTGCTTGTGGGCCGTTGCTCCTAGCCCGCCCGCCCTGAACAGGCTTTCCGGCCTGTTCCACAAAGAGTGCATTTGGTTTTTGTGGGCCGTTGCTCCTAGCCCGCCCATAAGAGTTTAGAACCAATGCAATAAGTTACATTAAAGTTACTTGCACTTATATCTAAAATTCTTATGCTCGGTAATTTTCAACAAAGCAACCTGCGGATTGAGCTTGAAGCTTCCGAAACAGCGATTAGAGACAGCTTGTTGCGTCCGAGTCAATTGCAGCAGTGGCTGTGGCCGCAGCAGTTGTCTAGCGGTTTGCCGGAAGAATTTGCTCAAGGTTTGACCTTTACAAGTTGGCTAGGCCCCGTGGCAGTTCAGCATCACGTTGATATTGTTGAGCACAATTGTCTGCGGCTGTTATTGAGTCAGGGAATTGACGGGTTTCACGAGTGGTATTGGGGCGATGGTTGGGTGCAGTCTCGGTTGGAGGGAGTGTCGCTGCTGCCGCTGAATTTGGGGCAAACCGCTAGTTTACTGCGGCTGCGGGAGTTTGTAGCGGGGAAGGGCAAGCGAAAGTAGATAAATGACTCTCCAAAATCATGAGAAAAAAGTCTGGTAGTCCTGCATAGCAACTAAAAATTCTTAATCCTTTTAGGGATAAAGAAGCGTTGTAATGATGAATAAAATACCACAAAGCTCCCACACGATTCGAGAGCTTTTTAGATTAGGAAAGACTCTTTCTTACAACAATAGCGAGATATCCTGTACATCAGGGAGTTATTGCATCTTTAGAGATCAGAAGTTTTGCCCGTATCTTTCCCGACAGATTTGTGTCGCTGGCGAGGCAAAACTTTTTTATATGCGACCAAAAGCTCTGTATAATAGACGGCACATTGTCTGTCAACTACTGGGAGGGAATCCGACAAACCTTTAGCATCCATTTCAACTAGACTTCCTATAGCCATGCTAAATCATTTGTGAATTTCTTATTCCCTCCCCTTGGTAAGGGGAGGGTTGGGGTGCAGTAAAAAATTTACGACTCATGTAGGATTGCTATAAATCGCTAGAATTTCTTTGGTTAAGGCATCAATTGGCAGATCTTTCCACTGCTTGTTCCCCTTATTGCTTACAAACGACTACATTTCATCATCTTGGATCGTTAGCTTGCCTTAGTTTTTTGACTTTACTTGAACTTTCCGGGGGACTGATGCTAATTGTTGAAAAACACATAGTATTGGAACCAGCGGGGGGACACCCTCGTGACTTTGACAATCGCGACTCAAGATATTTTTTCTCATAAAAGCTGATATCTCAATTTTTTTGTTTCTTGTGAAATCCTTTGATGTCTTGGGTTTGAAACAAACTGCTTGTGACAATATATACATTTAAAGTTTTGCTTAGCGCTGGGGGTGGGACAATTTTTAACGATGTTTGGAGAACCGAAACGGGGACAATTCATGGAGTTGAGAATTAACAAGGCTTAAATACGTCGCATTATAACTCCTTACCCTTACTCTGCCAGACCACCTGAAACCCACTTCGCTGCCGAAAAACTAAGAGTGTGTTATAAAAACATAATTTGTTCCTTTCTAAAGCGTTATTCTCGACACAACGAACCCGGTGTTTTTTGACTGGGCGTTAATTTTTACCAGAAAAATAAATATGCTCTCCATTCCAGGCATTGCCGTCCAGAAGTTGCTTTACGAAAGTGCCAACTCTCTGGTGTACCGGGCCATTCGGGAAGCGGATCGCCAACCGCTCATCCTCAAACTGCTCAAAGAAAGCTACCCCACACCTCAAGAATTGCTACGCTATCGCACCGAATACCGTATCACGCGAGAGCTGAAAGAGGCGGGAGTCGTGCAAGTTTATGACTTGCAAAAATACCAAAACAGCCTCGTGATTTTTGTGGAGGATTTTGGCGGGGAATCCTTGAAAATATGGATGCAGCAGCGAAAGTTTAGCCTCAAGGAATTTCTGCAAATTGCGATCGCTGCCACTGAAACTTTAGGGCAAATTCATAGCGCCAATATTATCCACAAAGATATTAACCCTTCTAATATAGTATTCAATCCAGCGACCGGACAGCTCAAAATTATCGACTTTGGCATTTCCACCCAGCTAACGCGAGAAATGCCAACCCTGAAAAATCCCAACATTTTAGAAGGAACCTTACCCTATATTTCACCAGAACAAACTGGTAGGATGAATCGCTCTATCGATTACCGCACTGACTTTTACTCGCTCGGCGTCACCTTCTACGAATTGCTGACAGGAAAACTGCCTTTTGAGACAGAAGACGCTTTAGAGCTAGTTCACTGCCACATTGCCCGACAACCAGTTCCCCCGCACGAAATCAAGCCAGAAATTCCGCTAATTGTCTCGCAAATTGTCAGCAAGCTGATGGCAAAAAATGCGGAAAATCGCTATCAAACTGCATTGGGTCTTAAGCAGGATTTAGAAATATGTCTGGTTCAATTACAAGAAACCGATAGTATAGAAGAATTTGACTTGGGAACGCTGGATCTTACCGATCATTTCCTGATACCCGAAAAGTTATACGGCAGAGAAACTGAAGTTGATAATCTATTACAAGCCTTTGAAAGAGTTCGTAATGCTAGTGCCGAAATGATGCTAGTAGCTGGCTTTTCTGGGATTGGTAAAACCGCAGTAGTGAACGAAGTTCATAAGCCGATCGCCCGACAGCGTGGCTATTTTATTAAAGGCAAATACGACCAATTTCAACGCAATATTCCCTTTTCGGCATTTGTGCAAGCATTTCGGGAATTGATGGGACAATTATTATCCGAAAGTGACGCTCAGTTACACAGATGGAAAACCCTGATTCTCACCGCAGTAGGCGAGAGTGGGCAAGTCTTGATTGACGTAATTCCTGAATTAGAACACATCATTGGCGCTCAAAGTCCTGCACTAGAATTGTCGGGGAGTGCAGCCCAAAATCGCTTCAATCTGCTGATGCAGAAATTTGTGCAAGTATTTACCCAAGCAGAACATCCCTTAGTGATGTTTCTGGACGATTTGCAGTGGGCAGATTCGGCATCGCTGAAATTGCTACAACTGTTGATGGAGGATACGGGGCATCTGTTAGTATTGGGTGCTTATCGGGATAATGAGGTATCACCGGCTCATCCGTTTATGTTGACGGTGGATGAGATTGTGAAGTCTGGAGCCACGGTGAATACGATTACTCTGCAACCATTGAGTTTAGCAGATCTCAATCAGTTGGTAGCAGATACGCTGATTTGCGATTTATCTTTTGCTCAACCTTTGACAGAATTGGTTTATCAAAAAACTCAAGGAAATCCCTTTTTCTCGACTCAATTTCTCAAGGCGTTGCATGAAGATGGTCAAATTATTTTTAACCCCCCTCAATCCCCCACCCCCCTTTCATCCCCCCTTACCAAGGGGGGACAGAGGGGGGTACAAGGGGGGTGGCAGTGCGATATTAATCAAGTTAAATTTTCCGACGCCTCGGATGTGGTGGAGTTTATGGCGGCGCAATTGCAGAAGTTGCCTGCCGAAACTCAGGATGTTCTCAAACTTGCCGCGTGCATTGGGGCGCAGTTTGATTTAGATACATTGGCAATAGTCAGCGAAGAATTACCAGAACAAACGGAATCAGCGCTGTGGAAAGCCTTGCAAGAAGGACTCATTTTAGTAATTTCAGAAGGCTACAACTTCATTCAAGCAGATGCTCAATCCTCGAATCAGTCTGTTGCTAATCCCACTTATAAGTTCCTGCACGATCGCGTCCAGCAAGCGGCTTATTCATTGATTCCCGATGACCAAAAACAAGCCACTCATCTGAAAATAGGACAGTTACTGCTACAAAGTTCTTCCGAGATAGAAACAGAAGAAAAAATATTTGATATTGTGGGGCATTTAAATCAAGGAATTGAGTTAATCAATCAATTAAGTGAACGCTCAGCCTTAGCCCAACGCAACTTAGAAGCTGGACGAAAAGCTAGAAATTCTACCGCCTACGCTGCGGCAAATATCTATCTACAAACGGGAATTGATCTACTGACAGTCAACTGCTGGCAAACTCAATATGAATTGACACTAAATCTATATATTTCGGCTGCTGAAATTGCCTATTTGAATGGTGACTTTGATGGTATGGAACAGATGGCAGCACTGGTTTTGCAAGAAGCCCAAACAATTTTAGATCGAGTTAAAATTTACGAAATTAAAATTGCCGCTCAGACAGCCCAGAGCAAGGTGTTAGAAACGATCGCAGTAGCAAGAGAGGCACTCTTACAATTGGGGATTGAACTCCCTGCCGAACCTGATGAAGCCAAGATTGGCAAAGCGCTACAAGCCCTTGCAGCCCAACTAAGTGGCAGAAAGATTGAGGAATTGGTTGACCTACCTGTGATGACAAATCCACAGACTCAGGCAGCTATGCAACTGTCTGGTATGTTGTTTCCACCCATTTTCCAGGGAATGCCCGGTTTGCTGCCCCTGCTGAGCTCCACGATGGTGAGTTTATCACTCTCCTTTGGGAATGCGCCCGCATCGACTGTGGGTTATGCGATGCACGGAATGGTTTTCTGTGCCTTTTTACAAGAGGTGGAAACCGGTTATGGCTTTGGGCAATTGGCACTTTCATTGCTGGATAGGTTGAATGTACCCGAATTCAAGTCCACAGTTCTACTTTTGTTTGGTGGCTGGATTCAGCATCGCCAAGAATCTCTTTTGGCAACGATACCGACGCTGAAAGAGGGCTATAGGTTGGGCATGGAAACAGGCGACTTTGTAAACGCTGGCTACAACATATATATTTGTTTTTATACTCATTTATTCGCTGGTGTAGAACTAGATACTTGGGAACCAGAAATAGCAAATTATAGGGCGGTAATGGCGCAGTTGAAACAATATTCTGCGCGGATTTATTTGGATATGATTCAGCAGACGGTGCAAAACTTGAGGGAAACCCGTATTCGGCCGGATTTATTAATAGGTTCTGCCTACGATGAAACGGTGATGATTCCCAAGCACTATCAGGATAATGAATTTACGGCGATCGCCTGTGCCTGCATCTACAAACTGCTGCTTGCTTACTGCTATGGGAATTATACGGCTGCCCTAGACCACATTTCCCAAGTCAAACAGTATTTGATGGGAGTATCTGGATCGGCTTTTGTTCCAATTTTTCATTTTTATGCAGCCCTGACGCATCTGGCACTTTTTCCCGCACAGCCAGCAATTGAGCAAACTGAAATTATTGCCTTAGTGGAAACCCATCAAAGCACGCTGCAAAAGTGGGCGCAAAATGCTCCGATGAATTATCTGCATAAATGGTATTTAGTGGAAGCAGAACGGCAACGGGTGTTGGGCAATAAAGCTGAGGCGATTGAAATGTACGATCGCGCGATTTGGGGAGCCAAAGAAAACAAATATGTTAATGACGAAGCCCTGGCAAACGAACTAGCAGCCAAATTCTACGGGGAATGGGGCAAAACAAAAGTTGCTCAAGCCTACATATTTGAGGCGTATTATTGTTATGTTGAATGGGGAGCCACTGCTAAGGTAACGGATTTAGAAACGCGATATCCCCAATTATTCGCGGTAACTCAACCGGGAAGGAAAAACACTCAAACTACCGTAGCAATGACAACGACTGGTTCGGGGAACCACCTAGATATCGCCGCAGTCATGAAGGCTTCTCAGGCGATTTCTGGAGAAATTATGCTAGATAAGCTACTGTCTAGCTTGATGAAAATTTTGATGGAAAATGCAGGGGCACAACGAGGCTATCTGATTTTGTTAAGCCAGGGACAACTGTTCATTGAAGCTGAAGGGAAAATCGATGACGAACTCGTCACAGTGTTGCAGTCAATCCCCGTTGAAACCTGTCAAGAACTTTCCTCCGCAATTGTCAATTATGTGAGTCGCACTCAAGAAAGCGTGGTACTCGATGATGCTGCCCGATCGGGACAATTTACCAACGACGCCCACATCCGAAAGCATCAGCCCAAATCAATTTTATGTGTGCCGCTGATTAACCAATCTCAAATCATTAGTATTGTTTACTTAGAAAATAATCTGACAGCGGGTGCTTTTACCCCTGAAAGAGTAGAAATATTAAAAGTGTTATCTGGACAGGCGGCGATCTCGATTCAAAATTCTAAGCTTTATACAGAAGTACGCGAAAATGAAAGCAGGCTGGCTCAACTCAACAAAGCTTACGAGCGATTTATTCCCCATCAATTCCTCCAGTTTTTAGAGAAATCAAGCATCATTGATGTGGAACTGGGCGACCAAGTTCAGTTAGAAATGTCGGTGTTATTTTCCGACATTCGTGATTTCACCACGCTTTCGGAAACTATGACGCCGGAGGATAATTTCAAATTTATCAATTCTTATCTCAGTCGCATGGAACCCGTCATTAATGAAAATAAGGGGTTTATCGACAAATATATTGGCGATGCGATTATGGCGCTATTTAGCGGCGAGGCGGATAATGCGGTGAAAGCCGGAATTGCTATGGTACACCGTCTCGCTGAATACAATGAATACTGCGCTAACGCTGGCTGTGCGCCGATTCAGATTGGGATTGGGATTAATACGGGTTCTTTGATGCTGGGAACTGTGGGAGGACCAAATCGCATGGACGGGACAGTCATCAGCGATGCGGTGAATTTAGCTTCTCGCGTAGAAAGTTTGACGAAAAATTATGGGGTGGCGCTGTTAATTACTCAGCCAACTTATGTGCGCCTGAAAAATCCATCTCAGTACACAATCCGCACTCTCGATACGGTAAAAGTCAAGGGAAAATCCGAAGCTGTGACGATTTATGAGGTGTTTGATGCAGATCCACCAGAAATTAAACAAGCCAAGTTAGCTACGCTGGAATTGTTTGCAGAAGCTAGGGCACTTTACTCGGAAGGGAAGTTATTTGAAGCGGCGCGGCTGTTTTCTGAATGTTGGCGTCAGAATCCGGGCGATCGCGTTGCTAAAATTTACTGGGAACGCTGTCAGTCTGCATTGGTTACTCGCACAAAAATCAAAGACAGGCTACACAATTTAAATTAAGCGGTTGCTATACCTGAAAATCACAGCAAAAGTGCGATCGACTGTTGATGCACCATACAAATTAGGCGATCGAAATCGGGTAGGTAGGTTGTTGCGCTTTAGCGCTAAAGCGCAACAACATACGAAGTCTAAAAAGTTACTGCCTGAACTATACTACTGGCAGTCACTCCTTTCAAGACAGCTAAATATTCCCCTGTTACCTGATACTGAATTATAGTATCGCTAACAAAAGCGCCTGTTCCTTGAAAAATATTTAACTGGTTAAAAGCCAGGGGGCTAATTAAATCAATTTTGTCTTGATTGGGGGTAAAATCAGTAATCACATCGGCAGCGGCTAAGTCTGTTCCACCAGTATCGATCGCGATCGCAAACACATCAAAACCCAATCCCCCTGTGAGAGTGTCGGCACCCATTTCTCCAAATAAGTAATCATTGCCCCCATCACCAAACAATATATCGTCGCCATCGCCGCTGTAAATGCGATCGTTTTCCTTACCTCCGTAAATCAAGTCAGTACCGCGATCGCCCTGAATAAAATCAATCCCCTTACCGCCAAAAATAATGTCATCGCCATCACCGCCACTGATGCCGTCATCCCCTTTTTGTCCGTAAAGCAAGTCATCTCCTGCTTTGCCATCAAGATAATCATTGCCGGGGCGTGCGTGGATAATATCATTCAATGCCGATCCTGTGACGCGATCGTCGGAGTCTGTCAAACCGATTACTGACTTTTGGGACAAGGTTTTGACATCGCCTGAGTTATCGTTATCGCTGATATTGACTGTGAGAGGGGCGACTAGATTATTATACAATGTGTCTGTGCTGGTAGTGGCGTGGCTAATTGGACTTAGACGATCGCCCTCAACAACCGCATCGTCAACAGCCTTAACCGTTACCGTTTGGGCGACATTCCAATTGGCGGGAGTAAAAGTAAGGGCAGGTAGGCTGAGTGTAACTTGGGTTGTAGGGGTAATGGCGACGGTGACATTAGCAGTTGGCTGAGTATTTAGTCGCACTTTGTATATATCGCTGCCCAAGCTTTCGAGTACGTCGGTACTGCCAAGTGGTTCAAGGAAAATGACACCGGGATTACCTGGAGTGGGCGGGGGAGTTGGAATCGGCGTGGGAGTTGGAATCGGCGGGGGAGTTGGAATCGGCGGGGGAGTT
>NZ_JAUBRH010000164.1:0-1161 GCF_036701775.1 Microcoleus sp. N9_A2
AGCTACCGTGTACACACAAGTCCAGCTAGAGCGGTTTTCCAACCAATGAAGATAGCTTCAAACTGTTGAAGACCATGTACAAAGGTAGGTAGACCAGGGGGTCTTTGAGAGCGATAAGAAGACCAGCCACCAAGCCTAGCAATTAACCAAGTTGCCCAAGGCAAAGTGGCTAGAGGATAGGGATTTTGTTGTTTTTGAGTGCGACCTTCGAGAGTCGGTGCAAGCTGGGCAAGACATTGCTGTTGTTGGTCAGAGAAAGTCACCGATGCGGGAATTGCTGGATTGTCTCGTCCTTCAACCATCTTGCCGGTGCCGACAGCAACGGACAAAGCCAAGATAGTCAGACGTTGAATCGCAGCGATTGACTCAAGTTGACTGGTCTCGATATCTAAACCAACCGTTTTGAGCATGGCAAATAACTGCTCGATGCGCCATCGCCAGCAGTACCACTTAATCACCTGTAAAGCTTGTTCAAATAACATAATTGAGTGAGTAGTCATCAATCGCCAATGTATGGGTGATTGACCGAGTGGAGGGTTAACTTCCAGAGCTTCTACCGCATAAAGAGTAATACTTGGAGGGTAATCTTCTCGACTAAGATTGGCTGGGCGTTGAATTTGAACCGAAGTATGACGGACACTCAATAACGCCTCTCGCGCTGTGCGCCCACGGCGAGGGTCGGCTGTGACCATGATCCTGTAGGTACCAACACAGGGCTGGGCGGACAGATGAGTGTAAAGAGATTGTGGCTGACCAAACAGGCACCGATCTTGATAAACTCTGACTAGAACATGGTTGTAACGATCTGGGACTGTCGCCCATTCTTCATATAGGTCAGCTTCGCGGTCGCCTATATGAGTGACTAATCGCGCATCCCCAAGCATCAAGCAGCGTTGGCTGCGTTCAGCGGCGGCTAACCATTTGTAAGATTCTTTCTGTTCGATTGGTCGCTGAGAATATTTCCGTTCGTGTTTGTCGGGTCTGTTTGCTGCTCTCGTCCAGAGCTGCACGTTGCTCAGCCCCAGCGGGAAACCGTTTTGAGCATCCACCACTAGAGTTGGATGAATGAAAAATCCCACATCTGTGTTGTTCCCGACTACGCCCACTCCTTCTGGTTTTAACCTACCTTGATGAGACTGTAAGTTAATCTCACTCGTATCA
>NZ_JAUBRH010000165.1:0-1142 GCF_036701775.1 Microcoleus sp. N9_A2
GTTTTTGAGCAACAGCTTGCCTGAGATTCAAAGGTGGCTACTTCTAGCTGTGCTCATTTTTTAGTCTAAACTACAGTGAAAATATTCAGAGTGGCTTCTGAAAGATTTAGATTAAATCCATCTAAATATGAACAAATAATTATGACCATATGTGGAATTGTGAGACTTCGGATAGGAGCGTTAATCTTACCATGATAAAATCTTTGATATCAACAGGTATAATTTGATATGTATATCTACTATCTTTGACCTTATAGCTAACAGTAACTGTCTCAAAACCTGATTTTAACGTTGAAACTGAGGTCTGCTTGTCATGGCGTTCACCAGCTTGAAACTTAGTCACAGAAGTGTATTGAAAGTTTTTGGAGATGTCTAATGGTGAATTTATCTTAAAATATACTCACCACCGATGAACAGTGTTCAATAAGATGCGTTCCCCCTGTGACTGGAGTGATTAAGGTGAATTCTTTTGGTGCCATCAATTTTACCCTCGCTTATCCACGAATCAACACCAGTTTACTTGACTTTTGGCTTAACCGAGAAGTATTGCCCCGCGTTGTTAAAAAACCTCGCTCCAAGTTTTTGTCCAAAAAACCTGTTCATCGAGGTACTAATACTCAGCGCCAGGATCTTCATTTTTCTCTTCTCAGTATCGCTTAGACCTTAACCGAGAAGTATTGGAGCTTTGCCATGAAACTATTGCGGAATTGATGAAAATATAGAGGCTACTGATCTCCCATTCTGTCAGACAGGCTTGAGGGCTATGTCCTTGATTTTATCAAGCTTTTGACTCTTCTTGTCACCCCGTCAGGAGGTTTTGTTTAAAAGTGGTTGCAGGGAAGGAGCTATTTTCGAGCGGCAAGCGGGGCGTTCAACAACCGAGTTCGGGATGGAATCGGAGTGGTGCCACTGCGTCATACAATACTTCGGACAGTTTTTTAAATGCCTGTAAGCCTATCGGGAGAAAGCCCTGCCATTTTTAACGCATTTTAGTAAACTTAGCGCTGGACTTAAACCGTGAAATAATAGGGCTTTCCTCACTTTATGGTGTATAATGTAACAAAAAATACATTTACTGTCATGGACTTTTATTTGGACTATATATTAGACTTGCCTGGAGTGAAGGTTGAAAGTTGTACTCA
>NZ_JAUBRH010000166.1:0-1122 GCF_036701775.1 Microcoleus sp. N9_A2
AATGGCGCTCGCGGCGGTAAACAGTTGTCATTACTTGCAAACCAATATATAATCAAACCTACAGACCAATATTAGTATAAACATGAAGGCGAGATTCAAGTACAGATTTTATCCGACGACAGAACAGAAGCAGAGCTTGGCGCGGCTGTTTGGATGCGTCCGAAAGGTCTGGAACGATAGTCTGGCCCTCTGCAAGCCGTCTGAAAAAAAGCCAAGTTCGGCCGACCTGCAAAAAATCGTGATCACCCAAGCGAAAAAGACCGAAGAAAGAGCTTGGTTGAGCGAAGTTTCCAATATCCCCCTACAGCAATCTGTAGCGGATTTGGAAACAGCTTTCAAGAACTTTTTCGACTCCTGTAAGGGAAAACGAAAAGGTCGTAAGGTTGGCTATCCTAAGTTCAAAAAAAGAACCAATAGTCAGTCGGCACGATTGAGAATTGGAGGTTTTTCCCTAAAAAATAGCGGTGTCTATTTAGCCAAGATTGGCGTTGTTAACCCAATATGGTCAAGAACGCTACCATCTGAACCTAGTTCGGTCACAGTAATCAAAGATTGTGCAAATCGTTATTTTCTGAGTTTTGTGGTAGAAGTTGAACCCATTCATTCTGAAGCGAAAAACCCAAGTATCGGAATCGACTTAGGAATCAAAACTTTCGCAGTGATGAGTGATGGCGAAAAAGCGGCAAGTCCTAACTACAGAAAGTTAGACCGAAAAATCCGTAAACTTCAGCGCAAATTAGCCCGTCAACCGAAAGACTCTAAAAGAAGAAACGTAACACGAATCAAGATTGCTAAATTGCACAACCGTATTGCCGACACCCGTAAAGATTTCCTCCACAAATTATCAACCAAAATAGTCAAGGAAAACCAAGTAATTATTTGGGAAGATTTGAACGTGTCAGGAATGGTGAAAAACCGGAAACTCTCAAGGGCGATTAGTCAGCAAGGATGGAGAGAATTTAGGACACTCTGTGAGGCTAAGTCTGAAAAATTTGGCAGAGAGTTTCAAGTGATTAGTAGGTGGGAGCCTACTAGCCAAGTTTGTGCGGACTGTGGTTTTAAATGGGGTAAAATCGATTTGTCTGTTCGTTCAGTGCTTTGTCCCAGTTGTGGTACTGAGCA
>NZ_JAUBRH010000167.1:0-1063 GCF_036701775.1 Microcoleus sp. N9_A2
CTCACGATTATCTCGGATGATTTACTTTTATCCCCTCCATCTGCCTATGTGCCAGTTGGGGGTGCGGAATGTGGGTTTAAAGCTCGATCTCTGATGGTTTTTGCAGCGCCAATATCAGCGTGTTCGTGATAGCCACATTCGACACAGATGAACGAACTTTTCACCATCTCTATTCGACTTGTCAATATGACCGCAATTCCTGCATTCTTGGCTAGAGTGTTTAGGATTGATTTTAATTGTGATTTTTCCTTGCTTCACAGCAAGATACTCAATCTTCAAAATCAATTCACCCCAACCTGCATCAGAGATAGAACGATTCAAACCTTTTTTTCTGGATTGTCCATTCTTAAGAAACCTCCCAGCTTTTTCGTCAGTTGTCAGCTTGCATCGGCGCATCAGTTTGAGTCGATGTGGGGTATTATCCCCAGCACCTCTCAGTTAGAACTGGACGTGCCCGTTTCCGTGCATCCAGCTCCCGATATTCTTGGGGATTGACCCTTTTGCTCATGTGTAAGTGGTCATGACAGGATTCGTGCATTGCTAGAAGATTTTTAGGTTTCCAGTTATCATGATTCTCGTCGATGTGATGTAGATTTACTCGCTCGTCGCTCATAAACTTCATTCCACAGTGACCGCATGAATGGCTTTGCTTTTTAAGGGCTTTAGAGGTCAAATCATCGTATAACTTACTATTGCGTTCGCTCGCCTTTGGTCAAATCTCCGTCGTAGGGCGATTTATCCCCTTTGACGTTGATGTGTTTGTTTTCAGAGTAAGGAACTGTTGGAAATGCCTTCTTAACAAGCTTAACGCTTGATTCTCTGGTATTTTTGGTTTCCTGGTTAAATACCGTGTATGTTCTGTGATTTAAGAACCAAAGTGAAAATCTTGCTCCTGACATATCACAGAACCTATGGTAATTTCTCCATCCTCTAACTATTGGTGCTAGCTTTTCGGCTTTTACCTGAGAACCATAATTCGAGCAATTAACGTAAGGATTCAGGTCAAAAAAAACTTAAGTGACGGCATCTGGTAAAATAAACGAATGAAAAAGCCCGCAGCCAC
>NZ_JAUBRH010000168.1:0-1051 GCF_036701775.1 Microcoleus sp. N9_A2
CTGTAGTTTAGACTAAAAAATGAGCACAGCTAGAAGTAGCCACCTTTGAATCTCAGGCAAGCTGTTGCTCAAAAACTCAAAAAGTAGAAGATTAAACAGCTAATCTTAAAGACTTTTTACGTCGAGAAACCCGTTTTTTAACGGTGGGATAGCACGGTGCCTTAGTTCGTACCCTTCCTTTTTCCCAACCGGGGGATTTTCCCCTATGTTTAGGGATTTTTGTTGGAGTCCCAATGTCAACCAAAAGCGAAAACATTGATTGGGCAACACGTCCAGGGGTTAAATTGATAGTAGCAGATTGCCAAGGAAGTCTATTCTCGATTACTAAATCTCTGGCCAGCCAGAGTTGCCAACTCATCAATGGCATTAAATCACTCCAACGCTCGGATTGTTCAGGGGTTCTTAAATTAGGCAATGTCCAATGCAATCGTTGCTTGGCAAACCTATACCAATGATCGACTCCAAAGCGTCGTAAATATTTGAACCAAACAGTTTCTAAAGGGAGAGTTCGTTCTCCCACCCAAGCCAACCATAAGGGTGGAAATGGCTGACCGTTTGACATGGGCTTCATTCTTTCCACCAGGATTAAGTTGACTTTTTGTCCAGGGGCGCGATAAAAATGCAAGTCAAGCCATTGCCTGACTCGGACTGGTCCCAACTGTGGATGTTCGTCAATTTCAATCACAGCATCCGCTTGGAGCCATGTGCTTGGGTCATTGAGTCTCATTTTCTGCCCATGTTTTCGTGGTCTACCGCGACCACTATAGGCTGGTGGTGCTGACCATAAGCAGGCATTCTTTCGGACTCTCATTAAGCAATCAGCTTGAATATCTGCTTGCGCTAATACCCAGGTTGCATTGCCATATTCTCGATCCAAAACTGCTAAAACTGGGTTGACGCTCTGTTCACAGACAAGTTTAAGTTGGGAAGCTGCTTGAAGTATGGGTGAAGACCCACTACTAATTCTTTCATGGAGCAGGGGTAATGCCCAACTTCCTTGAGCTTCAGGTATCCACGCAATGGTACTGTATCCCTGACCCACAATTACACC
>NZ_JAUBRH010000169.1:0-1000 GCF_036701775.1 Microcoleus sp. N9_A2
CCCATGGCATCCCCAGCCCCGATACCTTTCGGCGGGTGATTGAACGTCTCCACCCGAAACAGATGGAAGCCGCATTCGAGACCTGGGTTCGCACCTTAGTCACGGATCTCGGCGTCCAAGTCGTCGCCATTGATGGCAAAAAACTGAGGGGTTCCTATGATCGCAACAACCGGAAGCAATGCTTGTATTTGGTGAGTGCCTGGGCAGCCGACCATCGCCTGGTTCTGGGTCAAACGAAAGTTCAGGATAAATCGAATGAAATCACAGCGGTTCCCGCCTTGCTCGAACTGCTGGATATTTCCGGCTGCATTGTCACCTTGGATGCCATGGGGACGCAAACGGCAATCGCGGCACAGATTCGAGGAGCCAATGCGGACTATATCCTGTGCTTAAAAGGGAATCATCCGACGCTATTTAACCAAGTTGAGACCTGGTTTAAGACGGCGCTCTCTGAGAGCAGGTTACCGAAAAGCCTAGAACACACGGTGGAATCGGGGCATCATCGGATTGAAAAGCGTCAGGTCTGGACCCTTCCCCTCAGTGCGATGCCAGCCCTGTATAAAGCGGGTGACTGGGCGGGATTACAGACCATTGTCATCGTTGAACGAACCCGTCAGTTATGGAATAAAACCACCCATGAGATCCAGTATTACCTCACGAGTTTAGACGCCGACAACCCTCGCATTGGCAGTGCCATTCGCCAGCATTGGGGCATTGAGAACTCCCAACATTGGGTTCTAGATGTCACCTTTGGCGAAGATGCCTGTCGGGTTCGGTCGATGCATGGTCCTCAGAACCTGGCTGTTTTACGACGGTTCGCCCTCAATGCCCTCAATCGAGAATCCACAGGTAAAAAACGCAGTTTAGTCCAGAAAACGAGACTGGCTGCGATGAGCGATGATTATATGGTGAAGGTATTAGTTGCAGCGCTCCCTGAACTCTCTAAAAGTAGCAGCCCTACAATCTAGATGGCAACTGCGTTTGAGGTGCGCTTACCCTG
>NZ_JAUBRH010000015.1:0-86336 GCF_036701775.1 Microcoleus sp. N9_A2
GCAGCGCTCCCTGAACTCTCTAAAAGTAGCAGCCCTACAATCTAGATGGCAACTGCGTTTGAGGTGCGCTTACCCTGTTCGGTTACAGGTTTCAAATCGATATCGTCATTGGAAGCCAGCGTTTTAAATAGAGGGCGCGGGATGCCGGCCGCCATCAAAACTTCTAAATTGCGATCGAGCTTTAACCAGTCCCCATAAATACCGACAAACTGAGTTACACAAGCTAAAGATGAATCCTTGGGGTCATTCACGCCCGTGTATCTGTACTCAATATCAAAACCTGCTTTATCCCCGATTTCTTCAATATCCCAATCCACAAGATCCATATCCGTTGGTTCAACAGCTAGGGCTATATGACCGGGCGGTATGGGGTCAAGAGGTTCGCAACACCAACCAAGAGAAGAGTTCCATAGACTCTTACCAACCGATTCTCGAATTTTCATGAGTTTCCCTCACTCAAAGTAGCAGCGAAACCAGGCTTTTCCTTCACAGCGAAGGCACTTTTCACCTTTCAATGAAGAGTCTTTACATCAGAATATGCTAGAATTTTAGCATCCGCAGTTAGTAACGGACACGCACAAATCCTGGCCGTTGCGACGATGATTTGATCTGCGGGATCGCGGTGAAAACCTGTGAGTTTAGTTGACTCGACAATAATCGGAATGGTGAGATCGAGTAGCTGCACTCCGGGATAAGCCAAAGCTTGTGTTAACCACTCATCAACTGTAACGGACAAAGTAAGTCTTCCCATTTCTACTAATTTAGAAACTTCCCAGCAAGAAATGATGCTGACTCCTAAACCTTGAGATTGATATTGTTGTATCCAGTCCCGATGTTTTTGAGTCAGTCGCGGGTTATCGTCAACCCACCAAACCCATATATGAGTATCTAGTACAATCATCGTAACACTTCCCAATCTTCCAACGGAACTGCTGGTTCACAGGGGTCATCATAGCGAATGACTGTGCCTCGCAAAGGATATAGAAAAGCATTGTTCATGGTTTCATTAACTAAACTAAGATAGCTAATGAATTCTCGATATCCATCCAATTCTGTTTGTTCTTCGGAAGTTAGACTTGATGCTTGTTGTTGAGCAGTTAAAGTTTTGATTCTCTCCTGGGTTTTGATAGAAGCGCTAAATATTAAAAGTCCGTTAACTAACTCAATGCGGACAGAACCTTCGCTTGGCAAGCTGTTGGGTAAGTGAGGCAGCTTGAGGGGCAAGTTAGCAATCATGGCATTAATTGACTGTATTTGATGTGCTTTGATGTTGATTATTAAATTATACTAATTGCTGGGTGGCGTTTGACAAATATTCTACAGCATAAATTCTTTGGATGGAGCGATCGCACTTTTGGAATGAAAGGGCGATCGCCCGCGTGAGATTTAGGATGGGATAGGGGCGCGCTTTTGGACTGAAAGGGCGATCGCCCGCGTGAGATTTAAGATGGGAGAGGGGCGCACTTTGGTACTTGGGATGACCACCGCCCTGAATCTTTTACCGAGTTTTAGCGTAAGTTATAATCAAGATCGATGTGTCCGGTTAATCTCCCATGACTACACAATCTGCTTCGCGTTATGTCGCACGTCACCCTGAAATCTTGCAAGGGGAACCAATTATCGCAGGAACGAGAACTTCCGTTCGTGCGATCGTGGAATTGTGGCGTTTGGGTATTACTCCTGAAGAAATCCCGATGCACTTACCTCATCTGAAATTAGCTCAAATTTTTGACGCACTGAGCTTTTATTTGGATAACCAAGAGGAAATAAATACTTATATTGAGCGCAATCGAATTCCTGAAGAATTTATTCATCCTGCTGTGAAAGCTGCTATGAGAAAATAGTTAAATAAGCTTAATAATTAAAAAGTGAAGCTTAGATTATGTTAAAGTGTAATCAACAAGATTTTTTTTGCACTATGTCACATTGGAATCAATGTCATGTCTATTTCCCAACCTGAAAAGCCACAGTATTTAAAACCAATTAATCCCCCGGATCTTCAAATGCGGGCGATCGCCTACAGTTTAGATACTTTAATTCCAGGGCTCTACATTTGGCTGGGTGCGCTCAAAATTCGGATTGGGGGTAGCGAGCCAGAAGAAAGCTATCCGGGGACTATTCACAGTCCAATTGGCATTGCTTTAGTATTCCCTGGCTACCGCATCTACAGCACTTACCAAGGTACTTATGACCCTTGATAAGCATAAGCTTGACGGCATCACTCAAATTACTGCCAAAACTTTGCCTTCTACAGAATTTGAGTTACTTCTATTGACAGCAGGTTACGGTAAAATTGGTACGGCTCCGGCTCAGGGAAATCGGCTGAAAGTGTGGTGGACTCATCCTACTTTTAGACGCATTGAAGCTATTTATAGTGCTGATGGAATAGTTGCTATTACTGCTTATCACGTTTAGACTTGTAGGTCAAACTCAGAAGTTTTTATTGATTGATGAAAGAGCGATCGTACTTTCGGACAATAAGCGCGATCGTACTTTCTCTAACTTTACTTAACTGGCTTCCAACTATTGAGAGATTCCCGAATCGAACTTAATTGACTGAGGTACTCAATAAGCTTGGCTTTTTGATACTCAAGACGAGCCAGAATTTCCGGCGCTTCTGCTTCTTTCGTTTCCCGTTCCTTCAAGACGCGAGCGAAGTCATTCTCAAACCTTTTAATGTAATCATTGATTTGCCGTTCTGCACTTTTGAAATCAGTAGAAACTTGTCGATCGATAACTCGCTTTAGAAGTTTTCGGTTTCTAGATATCTGCTCATCTATTTTCCCATTTACTGACTCTAATGTCTGTCGTAAATCAACATCAAAAAACTCACGACTTTCCGTAATATCAACATCAGCATAATAGACTTCATCAGAGTTACAGCAACGACTCTTTTTACCTGTTTCTTCCCTTCTCCTTCCTACAACCACTGCTAATTGCACATCTTTAATACGTGCATCAATTCCGGGAAAATCAAAACTAGGAAACTGAATCGGGTTGATGTTCAGTTTCACTTCTAAAGCATCACCAAGATAATTAGATAATTCATCTGATATTTCTTGGATCTCTTCTTGAATTATTATTGCCAATTTTTTGCGAATCTTTGTTCCCTCTCGAACTAATTCATCCTGAGTATCTATCCACCAATTCTGAATGTGGGGCGCGCAAAATTTATTAATTGTTTTAACAATTTTTTCAGCTTCCTCCTTGGTTTTACACCGGATAATGTACGGATCTAATTTTTCACTTTCAACAGCCTGTTTAGAAACAGAGCTATTGAAAGTGTCAGGTACAGATTCACTCAGCTTATCCCACAAAGATACAGTTAAATTGAATGCTTGGCCTAAGCCCTTACCAAAACCAGGGAAAAATCCTAATACTAATTCTCCCATTTCTCCTATTATTTGTCCGACGCCCAATTTATCAGATGTTGCCTGGGCTAGTTGACGAATTTGTTTATTTTTTTTTGGATTTGGAGAGTTGTCTGAACGAGAGTCGGCAATCTTATCAATCTCACTTTTTATCTTGGCTTTAGCTCCCTTGGCAAATCCATCAATGCCTTGACTAAATCCTTGAATTAGTATTTGCTTTTGTTGCTTCACGGCTGTATTTACTAATTCAACTCGGTTCCTCGCATTTTCTGAGCGTTTCCTGTACTCTTCTACTTTTTGCTTGAGGGATTCAATCCCCATTTCCCAACCTTTAATTTCTGTATTCAGAGTATCCTCAATAGCCTTAGCAGCTTTATCGATTTCTGCCACCACCTCACTCAATAAATTCCAGCCAGAATTTTGCGTAATCCTTTGAATGACTGTTTCTTGAATGCTCGGGATACCGCTATCTTGCAAAGCTCTTGGTGCAATCTCGTCAGGTAAAGGAATTACTCTCCTACCTTTTTCATCTCTCTCAGCATATTTGGCACTAAAGAAATCCTCAAAATCTTTTATCTCCTTTTCAGTTGCTTTTCCTTGCTGAATCAGTTTCGCTAGAAGTCCTTGTCGAGAACTAGCAGGGTAAATAACTGGATTGCAAAAGCCAAAGCCAACTAACTCTCGCTCTAAATCTTTAATGACATCAGCAATTTCTTTGTCTCTCTCTGTTTTTTGGTCAACTTTATTCAAAATAAAGTAAATTTTTCCCGTGTTCTCAGCTATAAAATCCTTACGATTTTCAACAACATCCTTAAACAAATCGGCAACTGCATTATCTTTGTAGGAAGCGTAGTTTAAAATAAACAGAATGGCATTGCAGGTTCGCAGTGCTTCTAATGCTGTCTGCTTCAGTTCATTTATGTTGAAGTTTGCAGACTCCCACTCATTAGGGCCGGGAGTATCAACTAAGGTAAAGCCTGTGAGAGAAGATAATTGGCTAATTGCTTCAATCGGATGCTCTATCTCAAAGCGTGTAGTGTTATCAGGATTGCCTTGTTCTCGGATTTCACGGGTACGCTGCAGGAATTTTTTCTGAATTTCGCCAGCGTCACCCTCAACAAGAATGACTGGTTTTCTTTCTCCTTCTCGATACTCTAAAAGTTTAGGATTTTCGCCCGGTTTAATGTGTCGGACATCTGTACGGCAGATAGTACAGGCGGCCGTTTCACTCGCCAGCACATCAGCACCGATGATAGAATTTAAGAAGGTGCTTTTGCCAGCTTTCATTGCTGCTATGACGGCTACTTGATACTTCTGATCTTGCAAAGCCTTTAAAGCTTTGTTAATTTCATCTTCAATGCTTTGTAGCCCTTGACTTTCATCTCCCTGAATGCGGAGTCCGTCACGGAATTCTTTGAGATATTGTAAGAGGAAAGTGCCTGTACTGTCAATGCTGGTGTATGCTGCTTGAAATTCTTGAGAAGACATAAGTTAATAATCTTGATTGAATAAAATATGAGAACAGACACAAAGATAATTGCCTGAGCGTTTCCAGTCGGTTTTAACTGAGATATTGCACCATTCTCAATAAGCCTTTTACGGACGGGCAGGATGCCCATCCCACAAGAAATTCACTCTTTGTGGAACCGACGGGCAGGATGCCCATCCCACAAGAAATTCACTCTTTGTGGAACGGGCATCTTGCCCGTTATTGACAATAGTGCAAATTGAAGTCCCTGGCGCGAGTCAATATTTAGTCGTCAGAAAGAGCCTTGCTAATCCCGTAAAAAGCCAAACCTGCTAATGCACCTACGGCTATACCAACCGGGCCAGCAGCAGCACCCATACCAGCACCTCCACCAACAGCACCAATTGCCGTAAAACCAGAAGCAGCTACCACACCAGCACCCGCAGCAGCACCCGCAGCAGCGGAACCTGCGGCTTTCGCTATTTCATCACCTTTAGCCATTGAAATACCTCAGTGTAAGGGACAAAAACTAACTGTTTGACTAATGAAAGTTAACTAAACAGGTAAAATTTGAAAGATCGCGATCGCACTTTCCCGCTTTTCTAAGTATTTGCACTTAGACAATGAGTGGGTAATTTAATACTAAACTACCTATTGTTAGCATACAACTAACAAACGCTAGCAATTTCGGTTATGCTATCGTTAGCCACATCTCACCACACCCGAAAATGGCATCAAAAGAAGATTTATTTGCCGAAGCCGCGAAACACTGGGACTTAGAAAGACTTTACCAAGCTTTTGCAGAAGCTAAACGGCAAATCTCTCCCCGATCGCGCCGGGGACTCACAGAAACAGAAAAACTCTACCTGCGAGGATTGCTTTCCGGTTGCAGTCCCGCCGAAATCGCCCGCCAACTGTTTCAGAGTTCCAAAAGTGCAGAGGTTTATTTATGTAAAACTTTATACCAATATGTAAAAAAACTCGCAGATTTACCTAACGAACCTGTAGGAAATTGGCGCAATATTTGCGATCGGCTACAGGAAGCCGGATATCAAACTCAGTCTTCTCCTGAATTTAAACTAAATAATTCTATACCTACAGAAGCATTAGTAAAAATAGTTGGTATAGGTGTGATTGAGAAAAATACAATATCAATTGATATTAACATTCGATTAGAATTCCCCTCAACTTCAGAAACTCCACAAACAGAAGACTTGGATAAAAAAGACTAGATGCGCGATCGCCCTTATACCAACTAATCTCACTAAAGGACGATCGGCCTCAACCACAAATCTTACAAAAAATGCCATCTGAGAAGACCCTCAATCAAACAGTATAAATGGTATAATTATAATCGAGAGCGATTCCTTCACAGTGGAGGTTTGAAAAATGAGATTTATCAATCCCAAAACAGATTTTGCCTTTAAAAAAATCTTCGGCGACGAACAAAACAAAGACATCCTCATCAGTTTTCTCAACGCCATCCTCTATCAAGGCAATTCTGCGATCGAATCTTTAGAAATCCTCAATCCCTATCAACCCCCCAAAATTAGAGGAGTTAAAGATACTTACTTAGATATCCGAGCCAAGCTGAATAACGAGCAAACAGTCATTATCGAAATGCAGGTATTGAATGTAGAAGGCTTTGAAAAGCGGATATTGTACAATGCTGCTAAAGCTTACTCGATTCAACTCGACACGGGAGCCGATTACACGTTACTAAATCCGGTAATTGCCTTAACTATTACTGACTTTGAAATGTTCCCCAATCTCGACCAAATAATTTCTCGCTTTGTCCTGAAAGAAAGAGATTTTCTGGTAGACTACCTAATTTACGATATTGAGTTAGTATTTGTCGAATTACCTAAATTCGGCAAAAAACTAGAGGAATTAGAAACGCTCACCGATAAGTGGATATATTTCCTGAAAAATGCCAAAAGTTTAGAATTTGTACCGGAACGAATGGGAGAAGTCCAGGCAATTCAGAAAGCTTTTGAAGTGGCGAATCGCGCCGATTTAACCCGCGAAGAGTTGGAAGATTTAGAACATCAGGAAATTTACATACAAGACCAGCGGAATGCTACTATTAAAGCTGTGAAGCAGGCTGTTTCACAAGCTGTTAAGGAAAAAGCTATCGAAATTGCCAAAGGACTTCTGGATGTGTTAGATGAAGCAAGGATCGCCCAAACAACCGGATTGAGTATTGAGGAAATTCAAAAGTTGAAACAAGCAAGGTAAAAAGCGATCGACTATCAAGACTCCTTCGACACTTGCTCAAAATCTTCAGCATCCCCCGCTAAACCAGAACCCTCGCCATTCCTCAACCGTGGCGATTCCCCATTACCCGCACTCGCAGCGTAACCCCCAGAATACCTGTCATCCAAACCCGAATCCCTCAGCGAAATCGCACTTCTTTGACTCGCCGACAATCTATCTGATCGCCGATTTGTCCCAGACATCGGCGGCTTCCGAGTTAAAGTTTTCCAAGCAGCCTTCATCCCACTCACCACGCTGCGAGTAGTTACCTGCACGTTTTGCGCCTGCTTTTTGGCGCTACCAATACTTCGATCGACCTGTTTGACAACCTCGCCCGCACTTTGTACTCCCTCGCTGACATCATCCGTCAACTCGCTAATTTCCAGCCCCGTCAACCGAATCGCCTCCAAAGTGGGCGGAAATTCGCGAGAAAGCGTGTCAGCGAGCTTTTCCACGCTGCGGGCCGCCCGGGCCAGCGCTTGCACCGCAGGTATCAGAGTCACTAAAACAGCAGTCAGGCTAACTGCCACTAGCAAAATCGAAAGTCCTAACCAAAATATGGGATCACTCACTTGAATCTGGGATTGGGGGTTGAGATTTTCATGTCATTTAACGGATGGGAGGGCGCGACGGGGGACTCACTTCAGCTTCAGCTTCCGACAGTGTTTGGCGTTCCCGCTGAGTGGCTTCCAAACCTGCTGCGATCGCATCTTTAAGTCTAATCAAAGTTTCATCCCAATTTCGCATTGCAGATTCAGAGAGTCGATCGGCCTGCAATTGTACGCTACTCGATAAATCTTCGGCTAACTCCGGCAAAGCATCGGCCGATTTTTTCAATATCTGCCGCGTTTCCTTGCCCGTTCGGGGCGCCATCAGCAAGCCCGTCACGGCCCCGATCGCAGAACCCACAAGCAAACCGCCAATAAATAATCCTGAACGTTTAGTTGACATTTTTATAACTTCTCTCCATACACCAATTTTAGGGGCGTTTGCCCGATCGCAGCCCTTTACAAAGGTAGAAATATTGTTGAAAATCCTACGGAGTTAGCACGGGCGGCAATTTTAGGATAGCTTACCTCAAACGTCGATCGCGCCTGAGCCAAAGCCTCCGTCCCAAACCCAGCAATCCCAAAAGTTGCTGAACCTGTTGCAGTTGCAATTCTAGTTGTTGATAACGTAGTCGCAGTTGGCGGGTACCTTGCTGCCTTTTACCAAGGAAATCCGGCGACATACTGAGGACATTGCTACTACACCGTTCGATTGCTGCGATCCGAATTTCCAAACGTGCGATCGTCCGCCTGATTTTCCACACCTTAGCAGCTATATAAAAGCAGACCCCAGATATTAGTAGATTGATAATTACAACAGCAGTCAGCATTTATTACTTGTTTTTAAACTACTAACATATTCGGCTTTTTATGGCGGAATTCTAGCCCAATGTTGTAGGGACACAGCAGTGTTCATTAGTGTCAAATTAAGTCTGAAGCCTGAGACATCTCGCTTTGACGCGAGGCCCGATCCCCCTAAATCCCCCTTAAAAAGGGGGACTTTGAGAAGATTCTTGTCCCCCCCTTAAGAAGGGGGGCTAGGGGGGATCAGGCCTTAATCGTCAGACATAAGTCTGTGACTACATTTGACATTAAATTAACACCAACGAACATTATTGTGTCCCCATCAAGCGGGATCGAATATCAAGCCTCAGACATAGCAGGCAAACAAACCTTAGTACCGCCCAAACCGCAATAACCGTTCGGTTCTTTAGCAAGATACTGCTGGTGATAGCTTTCTGCGTAATAAAACTCAGGAGCATCAATGATTTCAGTAGTAATCTTGCCGTAACCAGCAGGCGTCAAAGCTTGCTGGTAAGCATCGCGCGAAGCTTCAGCTAGCTGTTTTTGGCTGGCTGAATACGTGTAAATGCCCGATCGATATTGAGTACCCGAATCATTACCCTGCTTCATTCCTTGAGTCGGATTATGACTTTCCCAAAAAACTTTGAGCAGCGTTTCGTAACTAACTACTTTCGGATCGAACACAACCAAAACAACTTCATTGTGTCCCGTCATCCCGCTGCAAACTTCGTTATAAGTAGGATTCGGAGTAATCCCCGCCGCGTAACCCGCAGCAGTCGAAAAAACTCCATTTTGCTGCCAAAATTTCCGTTCCGCGCCCCAAAAACAGCCCAAACCAAACACGGCAATCTCCATGCCGTTTGGAAAGGGAGGTTTGAGCGGATTGCCGTTAACAAAGTGAGTTGCCGGTACCGCTATCTGCTCTGCCCGTCCCGGCAATGCCTCTTGAGCAGAGGGCAGGCTCGACTTTTTGCCAAATCCAAATAACACCATAAATTTGTGAGGGCGATCTCTGATAAACGTCTTTACCTTACTTAATAATATCAGATATTCACTGAAAATAGTGGCACTGTTGAAGGTAGAAGGTAAAAACCAGAAGGCAGATTTTTTTTACGGAAGGTTTTTGGTGATACTGCTCACTGCCAACGCAGTTTTAAATCACATTAGGCAGTGTTCTATGTCACCAAAACATACCTAAAATATCACCTATTGTTGAGTTATAAATCACGCGGATTTTAGGCAAAATAGCCGATTATTAAAGGTATGGTGTTGTAGTAGTTATTCAATACCATCTATTGGGAGTGAGAAATGGGCGCTAAACCTTGCAGTCAACCTTTAAAATCTAATCCGTTTATTACTTACCGCGACCCAATTACAGGCAAATGGATTGTGGTAAATCAGACTTTGCCCAAAGCAGCAGAACAAGCACAGCTAGCAGCAGCTTGAGTTTTCCTATTAATTTTTGACCTAAAAATTAACCATTCTTTCAAACTTTAGGACTTACGCAAAAAGTTATTGGACGCGCTAATTATATTCGTAAGGTGCTTACGTTGCACCTACCTAAGCACCTTACTTTGAAACATTGCTCATCTCTTTTCGCAGTTCCAAATACCGATAGAGATATTCCGAAATTATCCCGTGCAAAAATAAGTCGCGCGCTGCATGAAACGGACTGTTTGGCGCTAGCGGATGGCGGTTGACAATTACATGATTCCAGTCGCAATTTCCGGTAATCTCGCTGACGTAAACTCCGAAGTTTTCATCTAACTGAAGCGACATCACTGCTCGCGCAAATTCGTCGCTAGTCAAACACAGAGAATAAAACACTTTAAACAATTCGATGGCAGATTCTAAATCGAGAATCCTCAGCCACCTCAGTCTTTCAAAATCCATTTCAACTTCCACAGGTTGAATGCTATCATAATTAATTCCCCGTTTTTTGACAACCTGCAACCAGTTGGGATTTGTCAGCATTGCCTGGTTGTAGTCCCACACAAAGTTATACAGAATTAAGTCGTGTTCCAGAAACGCATTGTCAGCTAAATCGCTAACTGTTCGCGGATAAAGTTTTGACTTTTCAATCTGGGTGTCCGGGCCGTTATCAATCAAGAAGTTGATAATGTTCGAGCCCGCGTTTATGTGCCGCACAATTAAATAACAAGCTTCGGGCGAGACAAAGTTATTTAGGAAAAATGCAGCCGATTTGTGCATTAAAGTGTAAGCGCGAAATTGAAATGGCAACAGGCGCTTTGTTGTCATAATTACCGCCAGCAAAAAGTTAGCAATAATTTTGATTGGGATGAGCAAATAACTGCGAGTCCAGTTTTGCAAATCCCGGATCATGTATGCTTTTGCCACTAAATCGACGGGAATTGACCGATCGCAAAACAGGACATCCCAAACATTCGGATCTCGGCGGTTGTAAGGTTTCGTAGCATAAGGAATTTTCCGCTCATCCGGGAGATTTTCAGTATCTTGTTTTTGCAGCTCTTGCATTAGCTAATTTCCTCCAATTGCAGCAAATATAAACGAGCAGTAACGCGGGCAGTTTTGACAATGCGGCGGGCGATATCATCCGTCATCCATTCGGCATTAATTAAATTTTCTAGTTTAGCTAAGTGCGACTCGTCATTAGCTCCGTGATAAGCTAAAAACGATACTTGTTCGTCTTGCAAACCGAGAGTTTCTTGAATTTGTTTTGCCCACTTTCCCGCCAACCGATTTCCCAATCCTTCGATTATAAACATACTACCAATTAAATCGACCGGATTTTCCCGCGATGCTTGGTGGAAGATAAAAGCTGACAGGGCTTCGCTGCCAATATTCTTATCATATTCCACAATTTTTGACAACTCTCCGCCGACAGAAACATAATTTTTTTCTAGCATTTGATAGTCGCGGTGTTCGTCTTGGGCGTGGCCGATAAAAGTCGATCGCAGGCGGAAGTCAGTCATGTTAGAAGCAGCGCGCGCAATCCAGCGAGCACCCTCGACAACTTGCGGGCGGAGATTGCACAGCAAAGCTTGATAGTCTTCTATTGTAAACTCTCCCCGGTACAATTTGCGGACAATGGGAACGGAACGAATTTCGCGATCGAACTTCAGCCAAATCCAGGCTAACTCCCGCAACAAATAAGCTTGCGGAGAGTTGGGCTGTTGCGGTTTAACACTTTCGAGAGGCGAAGCTTCGGGAACATCAACGGATTTAGAGATTTGAGAAATCATAGATTTCTTGGCATTTTCCACAACAGTTAACATCATGTAAGCTGTTGTAAAGCGGCCGCTTTCTGGGACAAAACAAAAGATTTTTTGTCCCGGCTGCAATTTGCCAGAATTGAACAATTCTTCTAACATTAAATAAATCGAGGCGCAGCCTGTGTTTCCCCTGGTGTACAAGTTGGTAAACCATTTTTCTTCAGGAATCATGCAGCCTGCTTGTTCGAGAAGTTCCACAATTTGTCCCCGGAAAAAATGAGAGGAATAGTGGCACAACAGCCAGTCGATTTCCTGCGGAAAAACTTTTCCGGCTTTAATCAATCTCAGCCAACCTTCAACGCCTAATTGCATTACATTGTCGAGCAAGCGAATATTTTGCCGCAAGTCAAAAGCTCCCGCTGCGGCTGCATCGAGGTAGGAAGAATAATCTAACCAGCTTTTGGTTGCTGTGGGGCTGGCTAATCCTGAATACATACAAACTGGATAGGCGTTGGCGTGGGAAATTAATTCAATCCATTCTATTTTTAAGCTAATTGCTGTCGCATTGGGATGGTTTTGCAGCAAAAATGCTCCGGCACCGTCTGATAGCATCCAGCGCAGAAATTCTGTATCGAAAGGTAGGGGTTTTCCGGCTTTTACTGATGTTTCTGCTTCAAATTTGGTGTTTTTGAACAGGCGCGAGGGAAATTCGGAGGCGACGGCGATTGCTGTTTGTTTTTTGCCTAGTTCGAGTTGAGATGCGGCGTAGTTTAAGGCGGTAATTCCGGCACAGCAAACTCCTTGAGTGGAAACTATTTCTAGGGGAGATAATTCGGAAAGTTCGCCGTGTACTGTGCTGGCAAATCCTGGTACTAATAAGTCTGGTAAGGTGGTGGCGCAGGCTAGTAAGTCGATCGCCCCTGGTTCCAAATTTGACTGAGAAATCGCATCCCGGACGGCAAACGCTGCCATTTGGCTGTTAGAATATAGTGTTTGCTGCTGTTTGTCGATCGCGTAATAGCGCTGTTTAATCCCGTTGCTGTTGAGAATTCGCTGTCTGACTCGCGAAGGGCGATCGGCAATTTTGCCCAAATACTCCTCCATCTCATCATTATTAATTGGTTTTCCGGGCAAAAATTTTCCAATCCGATTGATATAAGCACTGTACATACTGTCAACCTCTAAAATTGCTAATTTACTTTGTTAAATCAAGCCCGAAAATATCTAAAATTAATGGTGCTTTGGGAAGCAGCGAACTTGCAAGGATCAACCAGTTATATTGTAGAGTTGGGCGAAATCAGACAAGTTGAGCAACAGTAGCAAGAAGTAATGTGAAGCGGGGTGAAGTTTTTTGTAAAATTGAGCCAATATGTAACTAAAGTTCCTTCGCTGCTTCCCGACTGAAATGGATATTGCTTCACTAGATGCTTGGTATTCTCAATCACAGCGCCGCGCGGCTGTTTCGCTGTTGATGAAACGAGTAGGCGTAACTCGCACTAGGGCTGAATGCTTTGTAAGGCTTTGGGTTTACTTATCAGTGAAACAGCTTCAGGAAAGCCAGCCCCGCCTCAAACCGCCGCTGGCTAAACTGGAATTGCTAGCAACCGAGGTGCACTGCACTCATCGGGAAGCAGCAGAACTATTTTACTCCGATTCCGATCGCGGGAGCGATCGCGCCGCCGGCATGATGTTAGACAAATTAGCAGCACTGGGATTGATCGCAAAACACTTTGACGGTAACGCTACAGCAATTCAAATTCAACCAGTTTCCGAAATTTTAGATCCCGCGCCGCCGGAAAATTCAGTCAAACTCAAATTAGATAATTTTAATCCTCGGTGCGATGCAATTCCCGTTGCAAATTTACTAGCAACCAATTACAACTGGATGAATCGCAGCACTAACGCAGTTCCCTACCAAATTGCTAAAATTCTCCGGATTTTGGCCGGCCAATATTCAAAAGGAATGGCTGTTTTGCGCCGCTGCGACAACCTGAATCCTGTCGGCTTTTACTTACTTTATCCCACCGCAGCCGAATCGGAAGTTAATTTTTTTAACGCACCCAGTAAAAGCCTGCATTTAAGTTCGGTTTCTGCTGAGATCGATCCTTTTACAATGGCACTTCCTGGAGATGAAAATTGCCAGTCAGTATTTGTCCGCAGTTGGATGATAGATCCGCAATATTTAGAAGAATACCGCGTTATTTTTCTCGAACACATCCAGCAAGTTTTGGTCGAAATGAAACAAGATTTTCCCAATCTTTGCGATTTGCACACGCTAATGATTCACCCGATGTACGAAAAAATGAGCTTGGCTTTGGGGTTTCAAAAGACTAATAGTGATTCTCAGCTATCTCTTTACTGGATGTATTTAGCGTTGGATAGATTTTTAGCGCTGGATATTAAGGAAGCGCTCAAAAATTTGTGAATAAGTCAGAAAGAAACCCCGTTTGAGTCGGCGGTTGAAACCGCCCCTACACAAACAATGTCCGGATGGTGCGCGGACTCAAGAAGATCACGTAATTTCAACCGCCGAGCCTTCAACCCCTCTGAGCTCGGGTTTTGTTCGTATAGACGCGGTTTCAACCGCCCGGTCTTCAACCGCCCGGTCTTCTGAACCAGGTTTACAAAACCTCGCGACCGAGATAAGATTGCAGCACTTCCGGCACTTTTACCCTCCCATCGGGTTGCTGGTAATTCTCCAAAATAGCTGCCATTGTCCGGCCAATAGCTAAACCGGAACCGTTAAGCGCGTGCACAAATTGAGTACCTTTTTTCCCCGCTTCTTTAAAGCGAATATTCGCCCGCCGCGCTTGAAAATCTGCGACATTGGAACAACTGGAAATCTCGCGGTATTTGCCTGCAGATGGCAGCCACACCTCTAAATCGTAGGTTTTTGCTGCCGCGAAACCTAAGTCGCCGGTACACAGTGCGATCGCCCGATAAGGCAATTTCAGCGCCTGCAAAACTCCCTCAGCATCCTGCACAAGCTTTTCGTGTTCAGCCTCGGAGGTACTCGGATGCACCAGTTTCACCAATTCCACCTTATTAAATTGGTGCAACCGAATTAATCCCCGCGTATCTTTGCCGTAACTTCCCGCTTCCCGGCGAAAGCAAGGAGTAAAAGAACAGTGATAAATCGGCAACTGTTCTGCTGTCAATATTTCACCTCGATACAAATTGACAACCGGAACTTCGGAAGTAGGAATTAACCACAAATCGTCTTGATCGCACTTAAAACTTTCTTCAGCAAATTTTGGCAATTGCCCGGTAGCTGTGAGGGATTCAGTGTTAACTAAAAGTGGGGGAATCACTTCTATATAACCAGCTTTGGTGTGGCGGTCAAGCATGAATTGAATAATCGCTCTTTCCAGGGCTGCACCAGCTCCAATTAAGGTGACAAATCGGGGCCCAGCGATTTTTACTGCCCGTTCAAAGTTGAGAATTCCTAATTTTTCGCCGATTTCCCAGTGCGGCAAAATATCGGGATTTTGGGGAATGTATTCGTCTCCCCAGCGCCGGATTTCGACGTTCTCATCTTCATTTTTGCCCAAGGGCGTTGAGGATCCCGGCAAGTTGGGAAGTGGCAGCAATAATGCTTCTATTTGAGCTTTTAAGTCTTTTTCCTCTGCTTGCAATTCGTTCGACTGCGTGCCGACTGCGTTGCCTTCTGCTTGCAAAGTCTGAATTTCGGGAGATTCGAGGGGTAAACCCGATTTTCTTTTTTGGCCGATGAGTTTGGCTATTTCGTTGCTGCGGGCTTGCAGTTGCGATCGCTTGCCTTCCAACTCCCGCTGCTGTTTGTCTAGTTGGACGATCGGCTCGATTTCGTGGTTGCCTCCGCGAGTGTTGAGGCTTTCTTGTACGGCTTGCGGGTTTTCTCGGATTAATTTGAGGTCTAGCACAGATTTATTCTAAATCTTAAATTTTAGATCGGCTGGGACAGAACGAGATGATATAGAAGCTTTGTTAATCATTGGAATCTTGAATCATAATTTATTCTGACTTAAAATCTTCGTTGGGTGTCACCCCTGAAGGGTGACACCCCACAAATGTATGTTATAGTTGCAAATATTAGTAGATGCACCCTGATAATTTTCTACCCCAGCCAGCGATGGCTGGGGTTTTTTGTTGTGGAGTGAACTTGAAGCCCTGGATACACGATCGGTCTAAAAAACCCGGTTTATCGCGATTATCGTCTCAAACGAGGCAATTACGTTAATAAACTGGGTTTTTGCGTCCAGGGCTCGGTTACCAAAAAATTGGGTCTAAAGCCCCGTCCTTATAGGACGGCTTTAATTACAAGAAGTGTGAAGACTTGTTAAATATACAGGCTTATAGGTAAAAGTTTTAGCAAAAGCGATAAACTCTTCCAATGATAGTTTTAGAGTTTAAGTTGAAGGGCAAAACGGAGCAATATCGAATCATCGACGACATGATTCGGACGGCTCAATTTGTCAGAAACAAAACTCTTAGACATTGGATAGACAATCAAGGAATTAAGTTAGTAGACCTGTACAAACAATGCGCCGTTGTGGCGAAAGAATTTGAATGGGCGGGCAAACTTAACTCAATGGCGCGTCAAGCTTCGGCTGAACGTGCCATTTTTGCTATTCAACGTTTCTTCGCTAATTGTAAAGCCAAAAAGCCAGGGAAAAAAGGATATCCGCAATTCAAGAAACACAGTCGCTCTGTAGAGTACAAGACATCAGGATGGAAGCTTTCTGCCGACAAAAGATGCCTGAGTTTCACCGATGGCTTTGCCGCTGGATCATTTAGATTGCTCGGCAGTAGAGATTTGCATTTCTCGGCGCCCGATGAGATTAAGCGAATCAGGGTAGTTCGTCGTGCTGACGGCTATTATGCCCAATTCTGCATCAACGTTGAACGAAAAGAGGAACCCGTTTCTACTGGTAAAATGATTGGCATAGATGTTGGATTAAACCACTTCTACACGAATAGTGACGGCGAAACAGTTCCCAATCCTCGGTGTCTCCGCAAAAGCGAAAAAGCTTTAAAGAGATTGCAGAAGCGAGTTTCTCGGAAAAAGAAAGGCTCCCAAAGCCGGAAAAAGGCAATCAACAAGTTAGGAAGAAAGCACCTAAAGGTTAGTCGGCAGCGTAAAGACTTCGCCATTAAGACGGCGTTGTGCGTAGTAAAGTCTAACGATTTTGTAGCCTACGAAGACCTTCAAGTGCGTAACATGGTTAAGAATCATAAACTCGCTAAGTCGATTAGTGATGCTGCGTGGTCACAGTTTGCTCAATGGTTGGAGTATTTTGGAAAAGTGTACAGCAAAACAGTTATTGCAGTTCCGCCACAATACACATCTCAAAAGTGTTCAAACTGTGGTGATATTGTTAAGAAAACTTTATCAACCCGAACGCATATTTGCGGTTGCGGAACGATATTAGATCGCGATCACAATGCCGCGTTAAACATTCTAGCTAAAGGCTTGAAAGCTCATACAGGAATTGATTTAAATACGGTGGGGCACACCGGAATTCACGCTAGGGGACAGACTGATCTCTACTCGCTGGTGGTGACATCAACGAGCAAATCAACTGGATGATCCAAGAATCCTCGCGCCTTTAGGCCGGGGAGTGTCAATAAAATATCTTTCCGGTTAAAAGTTAAAGCCAGTGCGGAGCAACCAAACCCATTGAGTGTCGTTGCGGCTGTCATTCTCAGGATTAACAACGGCCCAAACACCAGGGGTGATGGAAATGTTGTCGTTGACCTGAAAGCGATACAACGCTTCAATGTGATAGGAAGTATCTCGCTCGCGGCGCACATTACTGCTCGTCATATTTGTACCCGTCTCATCGGCAATCCTGCCCAAGTTGCCGAATTCCAAACGGGTTCTCAGCAGATCGCGACCGGTGAAGCTGGTTTCAAAATTTAATCGGCCGCGGTTGGCAATAATAGTGTTGGTGCGATCGCGCGAATCCCCAACACTGTTACCGGAGGTATCTGTTACCACCACGATAATTTCCGCATTCAGCTTCGTTGTAGTCGAGAACTGATTCGCTTCTAGTTCGGCTGTGCGTGCATCGAGAGCATCGACTCGACCCCGCAACACTGATAATTCTGTTGCAAATTCTGCTGGCAGCTTTTGGACGATCGCTAAATCTTCCCCAGTAATCAGGTTGGTTGTTCCTGTGGTAATTAGTTCGCTGAGTCGATCGAGACAGCTATTCAATCCTGCTGCAAATTCGTACCGCCCCGTCGCGCGGTTTCCTCTATAAGTGCCGTCGGGATAACCGGCAATGCAGCCGTAGCGTTCTACTAGAGATTGCAGCGCCTGAAACGCCCAGTCAGTTGGTTTTACATCCGAGAGTTGAGAGACAGAATTCACTTGCGCGAAGGGGTCTTCTGCCAAGGTATTTAACGGTTCAGGAGCAACTAATTTATCAATTGGTGCAGCAAAAGTTGGGGATGATGTTAGTAGAAATACAGCAGGTTAACCCAGGATAAAAGCAGTAATCAGGTGATAAAAATGCTGGATCTGCATAAGAAAAAGCTCCGCATCAGGAACCGAGACACCGAATTAGTAATACCTTTACGCTGCGCTTGAACCTGTGCGAACTTTGTCAATCGTCACTGCGATAATTATCACCAAACCTTTGACAACTAACTGCCAGAAGAAAGACACGTTCATGAGAGTTAGTCCATTATTGAGCAGGGCAATAATTAAAGCCCCCAGCAAAGTACCCCAAATAGTACCAATTCCACCTGTGAAGCTCGTTCCTCCCAAAATTACAGCAGCGATCGCATCTAATTCGTAGCCCTGCCCCAACATCCCCGTCGCACTGTAGAGGCGCGAGGCGCTCATAATTCCACCTAAACCAGAAAGCAACCCACTCACACCATAGACAAATAACAGCACGCGACTCACCTTAATACCTGTCAATCGTGCTGCCCGAATGTTGCCTCCCACGGCATAAATATGCCTCCCTAGAACAGTCCGCCGCAAGACAAACCAACTCGCTAAAACTGCCAGAAAAGCGATAATAACTAACCAGGGAATAGGGCCAACATAGCTGTTACCTATCCAAGCGAAAGTGAGATTTCTATTGATAACTGTAGTGCCGTTAGCTACTAAATAAGCCACTCCCCGCAAAGCAGTGTAAGAACCCAGGGTTACGATGAACGGAGGCAAACCTAAATAAGCAATTAGCGAGCCGTTAAGTAATCCTAAAAATACTCCGGCTATTAACGCAGCCGGTACGGCAAACCAACCGAGGCCTGGAACTAAGGAAACCAGCACCCCGACAACTGCTGTCACGCCCAAAATTGACCCGACTGAAAGGTCAATTCCGCCTGTCAAAATCACAAAAGTCATGCCAGTAGCAAGCACAATATTGATCGATGCTTGCCGGATGACATTGATCAAATTTCCTACTGAAAGAAAGTTGGGCGTTACCAAGGAAAAAATTATACAGATCCCAACCAAAATTGGTAAGATACCGGCAACCTGAATAAAATTTCTCCAAGCTTGAGCTTTACTTGCTTTCTGCCGATCGCTCCCTGAATTTCTGCTGGTTTTTGTTTCCGTTTGACTCATGATTTTACTACCTCTTTTGCACCAGTGGCATAAGCCATAATGTTTTCTTGCGTAATCTTTTCCCCAGTCGAGCCACCTACTTCACCGACGAGGCTTCCTGCTCGCATCACTAAGACGCGATCGCTCATTCCCACAATTTCCGGCAGTTCGCTGGAAATCATCAAAATAGCTACACCTTTGGCTGCCAAATCGCTAATAATTCGATAAATTTCGCTTTTTGCGCCAATATCCACACCCCGCGTCGGTTCATCTAGCAAAAGTACCTTGGGGTTGATAGCCAACCAACGCGCTAGCAGCAACTTCTGCTGATTTCCTCCAGAAAGATCCATTGCCCTGATGCTCGGACTTGCAAGGCGAATCTGCAAATTATTAATAGCATCATTGACAATTTTCAACAGAAAATTTGAGTTGATAATGCCAGCTTTTGCTTCTCGATCGAGGACATTCATGGTGATATTTTCCCCCGAAGTTGCCTCCAAAAATAGTCCAAGAGCCTTGCGATCTTCGGGTACGTAAGCAATTCCGGCGGCCATTGCTTCATTGGGTGTCGAGACATTGAGATGACGATTTTCGAGTTTTATTTCACCGCTTGTCTTTCGATCTGCACCAAAAATCAGGCGGGCAAGTTCTGTTCTGCCAGCGCCAACTAAACCCGCTAAACCCAGAATTTCGCCCGCATGAAGTTGAAAAGTGGCAGGCTTTACTTTGTGGCCGTCGCTTAAATTTGTTACCTCAAGAACAACAGCACCCGGTGTTATTTGATGCTTGTTTTCGTACAAATCCTGTAAAGAACGACCCACCATCATTTCCACTAAGCGATTGGCAGAAATTTCGTGCTTTTCAAGAGAGCCAATATACCCGCCATCTCGGATGACGCTCACGCGATCGGCAAGAGCATAAATCTCTTCCATCCGGTGGCTGATGTAAATAATAGCAATGCCCTCATTCCGCAAGCGTCGAACCACTTCAAAAAGCTTATCTGTTTCGCGGTCTGAAAGCGCTGCCGTCGGCTCGTCCATTACTAAAATTCGGCTTTTATCTTTGAGCGCTCTAGCTATTTCCACTTGCTGCTGTTCGGCAATTGAAAGTGTGGAAACCAGGTCTCCAGCATCAAAACTTGCATCGAGGTTTTTTAATACCTCAGCGGCCCTACGTCGCATTTCATCTTGGTCTAGAAATGTACCTCCTTTCTTCAGCTCGCTGCCCATAAAAATGTTTTCAGCAACTGTCAGATTGTGGGCGAGATTGAGTTCTTGATAAATAATCGCTATCCCTAAATTTCTGGCTTGACCTGGGTCTGTCATCTTAACAGCTTGACCGTCAATTCTGATTTCGCCTGAATCAGCTATGTAAGCTCCCGCCAGAATTTTCATCAGCGTACTTTTGCCCGCACCGTTTTCCCCCATGAGGGCGTGGACTTCGCCTGGGTAAATGGTGATATTTACATCGTGCAAGGCTGTAAAACCGTGAAAGGTTTTTGTAATACCTTGCATTTCGAGGACGGGCTTAGTTTTAATTGAATCTTGAGTGCTATTTACCATCGTAAATACCTTAAGGAAATCTGCTTGACTATTAAACTTATATCCCCCTTTTAAAGAGGGGGAGAAGATGCTTTTCAAAGTCCCCATTTTTAAGGGGAATCTAGACTCGGGTAAAAACGGGATTCCTCCAAGGTTTTAGTCTTAACTTGACACGAAGAAGGTCACTCGCTTGTCCAGCCTTTATGTTGATTGACGTTTTCGCGAGTAATCAGCGCGACTGGAATCAGAATGTTTGGATTGGCTGGCTTTTTGCCTTTCCGAATGTCGTTGCCGACTTCAACTGCCTTGGCTGCCATGCGAAAGGGATCTTGAGCTGCTGTAGCCACAAATAGACTGTTGTTCTGCTTGAGCGCATCTAAAGCTTCAGGTGCACCATCAACTCCAACAATAAAGAATTCGCTCCTTTGTGCTTGTTTGGCTGCTAGTTCTGCACCAATAGCACAGGGGTCATTAATTGCAAAAACAGCATCAATTTTTGGGAAGGAAGTAAGCAAATCGCTCATCACTCTTAACCCGCCATCGCGGCTGCCTTCAGCGTTCTGATCTTTGGAAAGAACCTTGAGATCGGGATATTTGGAGAAGACACTCTGGCAGCCCTGAACTCGCTCGACCACTGAAGCGACGGGAGGCCCGTTGATAATCACAACGCTGCCTTTTCCTTTCAAGCGATCGACTATATATTGACAGCTTACTTCGCCAGCTTGCACGTTATTTGAAGTAACTGTGGCATCAACGCCTCCCTCGGCGGCGGTATCAACTGCAATTATCGGAATTCCGGCTTGCTTGGCTTTTTCGACAGCGGGTGCAATGCCTTTAGTGTCCGCAGCATTGAGTATAATAATGCTGACATTAGAGGCAATAAAGTTTTCGATTTGATTAAATTGCTGATTTAAATCGTCGCCGCTGGAAACGAGAGTTGTCCTCACGTTTGCACCGCCGAGTTTCTTGGCTTCGGCCTCAGCGCCCTTGCCGACTTGTACGAAGAATGGATTGCCGAGGTCGCGGACTGCTACAGCAACTGATGAAAGTTCGGAGTTGCTTGGTTGTGTGCCGTTTTGAGCGTTCCGGGAAGCTGCTGTGCAACTTGCCAGAGTGCTGCTGAGTAGACTAAAAAGACTGAGTGCTATCGTTACTCGTTTCACCTCAAACTCCCATGAAGGCCCGTTTGGAGAGAGTCGTTCGTAAATATGACGTTGCCAACCTAACATTAGCTTTGTTAGGTTTAAGCTCGAATACCTAATGTTTTAGGTAGCAGGCTTTTCTTTGTACATGATTGTACGATATCTTGTTTCTTTTCTGCTCGTAAAACTTTCTCGCTGGTTTCGTTAAACTACTTTTGCAAAAATAAAAAATACGAAGAGCCAGTATCCATTCTTCTTGTCAAAAAAATCAAGTATCGTTGATTTTTTTTAATGCTTTATGAGCATTAATTCTTTTACGTTTTGAGAAAAATTTAAGAGAATATTTTCGACAAAATATTTCAGAAATTGCTTTTAAAACCTGGCAGAGTCATATTGAATCTAACTCTCTATGTTTGCTGATGATAACAGTTCAAACCTGGCTCGATATCTATCTTTGGATAGACCATACTTTTACTAAAGACTAAAAATGCGATCGCCTCGATCGGCACCGATATGCTAATCCGCAGTCTGCTCGGACGCGCCGCGCCAACTTAATAAATCTTAAATTTTGCTTGGGGTAGGATATTGTAAAAAATCATTAAGTTTTCAGTCAATTACGGTAGACTATAGTAAACTGCAAACAATGTCTCGCACTCACCGATGCAGCCCGTTAAAAGCCCTAGTAAAAAAGCAGATAGTCGCTCAAAACCAACGGTGAGAGTAGGCGAGTCAAATATTTGCCTGTAAAACCTGCAATTACAGTCATCTTGATATGGTTTAAAAGCTCTGGATAATGACGATCGCCCTTTTTGGCAAAATCACTATACTGCAATAATTGTCTGGGCTGTCAATGCCTAAATCTGAGATGCGATCGACAAATCACCTATTCTGTTTCCTAGAAATATTTTCCAGCGAAGGCGGCATTCAATCCTACGCCCGAGACATCCTGAAAGCTTACCTGTGCATAACCGCAGGGACAAACTCAGCGCCACAAGCTGAAATATTGCTGTTGCGAGATTCTCCAGATTGCCAAAATCCCTTCGAGTCAAAAAATCTCAAATTCTCTTACATAAAAACTCATCCCGCTTGGCTTGGTCGTCTTAAGTTTGCCGCAAAATTGCTAACTTGTTTGCTGCAAAAACGACCTGAACGGGTTTTTTGCGGTCACATCAAACTCGCACCGCTAATTAAAACCTTATGTCAGCCGCTGGGAATTCCCTACACGATTTTAACTTACGGTAAGGAAGTGTGGGAACTGCTGGAGCCCAAATATCAAACAGCAATGAGACAAGCCGATCGCATTTGGACGATTAGCAGGTACACGCGCGATTGTACTTCCGAAATTAACCAATTAAATCCCGAAAAATTCCAAATAGTGCCTTGTACTGTAGATAAAAATATATTTACTACTGGGCCCAAACCGCTGCATTTATTACAAAAATACGATCTGGTTGGTGCTAAAATATTGAACACTGTGGCTAGATTGCGATCGAGCGATTTTTACAAAGGCATCGATGTCACAATTCAAGCTTTGCCGGAAATTGCCAAAAGTTTTCCCAATGTGAAATACTTAGTTATTGGACGCGGGGACGATCGCCCTAGATTAGCAAAAATCGCCCAAGATTTGGGAGTTGCCCAAAGAGTAATATTTGCGGGTTTTGTACCGACAGAAGACTTAGCAGCACATTACCAGTTGGCGGATGCTTATGTAATGCCCTCCCAGGAAGGCTTCGGTATAGCTTATTTGGAAGCTCTAGCTTGCGGAGTACCGGTGCTGGCGGGGGACGCGGACGGTTCGGCAGATCCGCTGCAAGATGGTAAACTGGGATGGCGAGTTCCTAACCGAGATGCGGCAGCAGTAGCGGTTGCTTGTGTGGAAATTTTGCGAGGACAGGATCCAAGGTGCGATCGCGCTTGGTTGAGGGAACAAACCCTGGCAAGATTTAGTTTTGAATCCCTTTGTCAATCCTTACAAGGAATTTTTCAACCCTCTCACTCTGATTAACTTATAACGTAGAGAGCGGTTTCTCCGTGTATGATGGGAAAATTAACTCGAACAACTGCGTGATTTTCTGAGTAGGATAGAGTTATGCCTACGTGCAAAGACACCCAAGGAGACCACCGTGAACCAAGGCACCCCCAAAATTTCTTTAAAGCTACCCCGTATTAGCAATTGGCTGATACTGCTGGGCATCGCGTGTGTGTTGGTGTCAATTGGTTTGGGTTGGATAGTTAAATCAGTATTGATTGTAGTAGCTTTTTTGCTGCTGACACCTGTAGTCGCATTTTTCGCGCTTCAGTGGTGGCTGAAACGCAATTTAATTGAAGACAAGTGTCCAGTTTGTCAATACGAATTCACAGCTTTAAATCAAACTCAGTTTCAGTGTGCTAATTGTGGCGAACCTCTGAAAATAGAGGAAGGTCATTTTAGCCGTTTGACGCCGCCCGGTACGATCGATGTTACCGCAGTTGAAGTATCATCAGTCCAACAGTTGGAAGATTAATCAGTAGTCAGTAGTCAGTAGTCAGTAGTCAGTAGTCTAGGGTCTACGCAAGGGTTGGCAGAAACCGGGTTTTTCACGAATCTACTTCGTTTTAGCGCGCAGAAACCTCCAAAAACCCGGTTTCTCAGAGTCGCAGTGCGTCCGAGAAGTGAAATATTCGCCTGTGAAAATTGCTGAGACAAAATTACTTTTCTAGACGGACTGCGTACCACTGCAAAAACTTTCCAGGCCCGACATCTAATTCACAATAAGTATCAATTAAATACTTGGCTTGAGCTTCCACGCCAGATATTTTATGCAAGTCCTGCGGCAAATCTTCGTGTTCCTCGGCTAACACTGCTTTCAGCTTTTCTAACAGTTCCGCCGCAGTCAAAAACTGCTCTGACTGGTTTGTTTCTAAAACCACAAATGTGTCTTCGTCATACAGTGACATAGTTTCAAAGGTTGAGGTTAATTATTTCTAAAGTTTCGTACACTTAAGCGATCGAAAGTATAAACTCTTAATTACAATTTTTCAGCCCCGGCTCGATCGTGTTACAATTGAACAACATCAGAATTCCTACCGGATTACCGTTATTAACTTACTTGTTAGCTTACTTGTTAACCGAGTTCTCAACAGATCCGACACAGCATTTCTGAGGATATTTGTCAAGTGCAAATTTGTCAAGTGTCAAATTGTCAAGAAATATACGATCGGCTGTATCTAATTATAACTGGCACTATACATTCCCATGATCACATCTTCCACTTCAACCCCTGTTGCGCGCAAGCCCTCTAAGTCAGAAGGTCTCAAAGAACGCAGCAACTATTTACGAGAACCCGTTGCGACTGAACTGTTACAAGACACAACCCACTTCACCGAAGACGGGATTCAGATTCTCAAATTTCACGGCTCGTACCAGCAAGACAACCGCGACAATCGAGTTAAAGGACAAGAAAAAGACTATCAGTTCATGCTCCGCACCCGCAATCCCGGCGGGTTCACTCCGCCGCAATTATACCTAGCCTTAGACAAGCTATCTGAAGAATACGGCAACCACACCCTTCGCGTCACAACTCGCCAAGGTTTCCAACTGCACGGCGTGTTGAAAAAAAATCTTAAAGCAGTGTTTTCCTCAATTATTAAAAATATGGGGTCAACCTTGGGAGCTTGCGGCGACTTGAACCGCAACGTCATGGCACCTCCAGCACCGTACAAAAATCGCCCCGAATATGAGTATGCGCTGCAATACGCCAACAATGTCGCCGATTTGCTAACGCCGCAAACCGGTGCTTATTACGAAATTTGGCTGGATGGCGAAAAAGCTGTTTCGGCCGAGGAAGACCCCGCAGTGAAGGCGGCGAGACAGCAAAACGGCAACGGCACAATCTTTAGCGACGACAAAGAAGAGCCGATTTACGGCGAGCATTATATGCCGCGGAAGTTCAAGTGTTCCGTTACCGTGCCGGGAGATAATTCGGTTGACTTGTACTCTCAGGATTTGAGCTTGGTGGTAATTACCAATGAAGCTGGCGAGTTGCAAGGTTTTGACGTGTTTGCTGGCGGCGGTTTGGGTCGCACTCACAACAAAGAAGAGACTTTTGCGCGGGTTGCGGATGAGATTTGCTATGTTGCCAAGGATGATGTTTACTATTTGGTCAAGGCAATTGTAGCAACCCAAAGAGATTACGGCGATCGCACAGACAGACGGCACGCACGGCTGAAGTACCTGATTAACGACAAAGGTGTACAGTGGTTCCGCGAAAAAGTAGCAGAATATTTTGGCAAGCCGCTAGAAGCCTTTAAACCGCTGCCTGAGTGGCAGTATTTGGATTTCTTGGGCTGGCACGAACAGGGAGACGGCAAGTTGTTTGTCGGCATTTCTGTGGATAATGGCCGGATTAAGGATGAAGGCTCATTTCAGCTAAAAACAGCTTTGCGGGAAATTGTGCAGAAGTACAACTTGCCGATACTGGCGACGCCACACCAAAACGTGCTGATTTACGATATTTCGCCGGATCTCAAACAGGAAATTCAGGGAATACTCGATCGATGCGGCATTCAGCGAGAAACTGCGATCGACCCCTTAGTACGCTATGCGATGGCCTGTCCGGCAATGCCGACTTGCGGGCTGGCGATTACCGAGTCCGAGCGCGTGATGCCAAGCATTTTAGAGCGAATTCGGACACTTTTGACCAAAGTTGGTTTAGAAGACGAGCATTTTGTGGTGCGGATGACCGGTTGCCCAAATGGATGCGCCCGCCCTTATATGGCAGAATTGGGGTTTGTCGGGAGTTCTCCGGAATCCTACCAGATTTGGCTGGGCGGTTCTCCCGACCAAACGCGGCTGGCAAAACCCATTGAGGAAAAGCTGCACGTCAATAATTTTGAAGCTTTTCTGGAGCCGATTTTTGTTTATTTCAAGCAAAAACGGCAAAAGAGTGAGAGTTTTGGCGATTTTTGCGATCGCGTCGGGTTAGAATCTATCCGTCAATTTGTAACCAACTACCAATCTGCTGACTCGATGACAACTGAGATTAATGAATTAGAAGTTACGTCTAGTAACGATGACGGAAACGAGACTGCCACTGCTAGCGGTGGCAAAGTCCGCCGTCGAATTAGCGTCCGCGATGAAATCTACAACGAGCTCAAGGAAGAAGCTGCCCGTCAGGGCAAGCCGATTACACAGCTAGCTACAGAAGCGATTTCCACTTATTTAAAAAAGATTAAGGAGGAAGCATAAGCCGATTTGCAATTTTCGATTTTTGCTAGCATCAAATAAAACTCACGCAAAAATAATATAAAGGCAGAGCATTTGCAGAAAAAAACTTGGATTTTTAACATAAATCTGGTTGTAAATGCTTTGCCTTTATTATTTATGAGCGGTTGAAACCCCGCCTGCCTATCTATCTCCTCTCATTCTCTCTTCCTCTGCGTTCTCTGCGTTCTCTGCGGTTAAATAAAAAAAATCTCTAATAGAAAACGAACAATCCCAAATTCAATGCCTCAATTACAAAGATTAGCAATTACTGCCCCTCAAATTTGCGATCGCCAAATCGACTTAACTAGAGAACAGCAGCATTATTTAAATCGAGTGCTACGTTTGCAAGCGGGCGATCAATTTATTGCAATGGACGGACGGGGACATTGGTGGTTAGCAGTCCTAGAAGCACGGGAAACCGGGTTATTTGCCTCGATAGCAGAGGAGATTGCTGTAAACATGGAGCTACCAGTGGAAATAACTTTGATGGCGGCATTGCCCAAAGGAAACGGCTTTGACGAGGTTGTGAGACAGGCGACGGAGTTGGGTGTGGCAAGTATTGTTCCGGTAACGAGCGATCGAACTTTGCTCAAACCAAGTGCTCAAAAGGTCGATCGCTGGAGAAGGATTGCTGCGGAGGCGGCAGAACAGTCGGAACGTCAAATTGTGCCGACGATTTTAGAGCCTGTTTCGTTTGATATTGCTATCAAAGATTGCGGTCAAAAATATCGATATATTTGTGTGGCTCGCGGGGACAATCGGCATTTGTGGGATTGTTTGATTGGTTTAGAACCCCCCCAGCCCCCCTTGGTAAGGGGGGAGCAAGAATTCGATCCCCCCCAGCTCCCCTTAATAAGGGGGGAGCAAGAACAAGAGGAATTAGCGATTGTGATTGCTATTGGCCCGGAGGGTGGATGGACTGAGGGTGAGGTGAAAAGAGCGATCGAGTTTGGTTTTGAAACTGTTTCTTTGGGGAGTAGAATTCTGAGGGCAGTGACTGCGCCGATTGTGGCTTTATCTTTAATTGGCTCGGTGTTTGAGAAGTGCTAATATCAACAAATAACAAAGAATTTATCAGAGAGGTGGGTTGAGGTTAATGAAAATAGAGTTGAGGAAAGGTCGATCGCTCTTTTGGTCGATTCCCTACGGGATAGCTTCGCTTCAGGCGCTTTTGGCAATTTTCGGTACAACATCAGTTTCTGCACAATCTCCGAGCTTTCCCATTGCTCAACAGATTAATTGCGATCGCCCGCAAGGAGATGTGCAAGTCAGAGCTTGTATTCGGTTGAGGTACGAAGCCTCGGATAAACGGCTGAACGAGGTTTACAAACAACTGATTTCCCAATTAAGTGGCGACGAGCGGGCGCTACTTTCCGAAGCACAATTAGGGTGGATTAAGTTAAGAGATAAAACCTGTGAATTTGAAGTTTATAAAAGTCGTGGCGGTACCGGTTATGGAGGTTTCCTTAATGAATGTTTGGAGCGCATGACGAAACAGCGCACTGCGGAACTAGAACAGTATTTAAAATAGAGATAAAATCAATACTCCGGACAGTTTTTGGAACGATACTACAAGCTTACGCGGGGCAAGGAGCATAAAAAAGTCGAATTAAATGTAAGTCAGGGGTGGAGGTGACATTGATTTAATTATCCACAGTGGGTCAAAGTCAAGCGAGCATAAGCCATTGGGCCATATAAAAACTGTCCGGACTATTGTAAAATAGGAAGTACAGCGTACAAGACCTGACAACAATAAAGAGAAACAAGTATTTATGAAAAGCAGATCGCCCTTCACCCTCACCCTCACCCTCATCTCAGCAATTGTAACCACAACCGTACCAGCAGTTTTCGCCCAGCGACAGCCATCAGCCAACGAAATCTACATCGATAAAAATTGCCAGCGCAATCAGCAACTACCGCAACTTGAAAGATTCACTATCTTTAGCAGAAACGAGTTTACAGCTAACGGTCAAAACTACTGGTTCTACGCCGCCCGCTATCTAGACGGAGCCGTGCTTTTCTGTACCTCAAAACCCAACTTCAACCAACCTAAACCTCTAACAGCAAAACAAATACAATCCCAATTTATTGACAAAATAGTCCGAGACCCCAACAACAAAACAGCCTTTATCATCGCAGTCAGAAACGGAAATGGCCCTGGTGCAACAACCACAAATTACCGCTTAGATTTGAGCAATGTCGATCGCCCAAAAGTCACCTCTCTCTCTCCCTCCTAGAGCGCCGAGAAACCTTAAAAGAAGGCGAATCCCGCGAACACGCCTTCCAAGGACGGGCTGGTCAACCTATTACGATCGACCTCAAAAGCAGAGCATTCGACCACAACATAACACTGTTCGACACCAGCGGCAAAAATATTGCCGAAAAAACAGGTAACTCCCAGAATCGCCGAGAGTCTCAACTCACTGTAAAATTGCCTAGTAACGGCACTTATAAAATAATTGTTAAAGGAGGCGATCGCACAAGCAAACGTACTTACACATTAAGCGTTAATTCCAATCAACTTTAACTTATATTTTTTTTACATCCAGTCAACATACATCTATACACATCCGCGTTCATCTGCGGTTAAAAATCCAAATATTAATTTTTCCCAACAGCCCAAAATCCCAAACTAACACAACAGCAAAAATTGTTAACCACTGGCGGAACCAACCAAACATCAGCCAAGATAGAAACAACGCCATTCCCGCAATCGCCATGACAGACATCAACCAAATAGCCGCCGCCCTAGAGGGTAAAGACTACAAACAAGCTGCCCAACTCATCAAACAACTACAAAAAGAATCCCCCGAAAATCCGTGGGTACAATACTATATCGCCCGCTACTACGAACTCACCAACAACCTCGAAAAAGCCCAAACAACCTACAAACAAATACTCCGCGACATCACCAACGCCAAAATCGTCTCCCAGACCCGCCAAGCTATTCAACGGATTGAAACCGCACAACAAAACCTCCGCCAACAAGCCATAGAAACCGCCAAAAACGACCCCAGCAACCTCGAACCCGGACTCCTCATCCTCGAACCCGTGAGTCCCGAAAACAAAGCCGCAGCCATTCAACATATCAGCAGAATATTTAAAATCGACGCCTACACAACGCGGATGCAAATCCAAAGCCGCGGCTGGAGACTCTACAAAACTGGCCCCATCGCCGAACTCCGAATTTATGGTCAAGAACTCCTCAACGCCGGCATTCCCGTATTTTGGGCAACCCTAAGCGATATTCAAAAAATCCAAATCTTCCGAGTGCAACACTTCCAGTCTCTCTCTTCCCCAGCCGTTGTTTGCAAAGATAAACTCTCACGACTCGGTGCGATCGAATTTAGCTGGTCAGAAGTCACCCAAAGAGTAGAAGGCTTGTTGCCGATGTTCATCGAAGTCATGGACTACTCACCCAACCGAAGAAAGGAGCAATTTCGCCACAGAGAAATCAGGCAAGATTACGCTCAAATCTGTGACTTGCACATTCCCAGCAGAAACTGCATTCTGCGAATTTGCGACCAAAGTTACGAATTTCAACAAGGAGTTGACTTCACCAAAGCTTCAGCCGATCTCCCCACTTTACCGAACCAGAAAAACAAAATATCGAGAGTCAAAAACTCTCAACAAATTCCTCAAAGTACCACCAGAATTAACTGGAATCACTTACTGGAAATATTCGATCGCCAGCTTGACATTACAGTTTGGTCAGAATTTACGCCCTTTGCCGAGACAGTGCTCGATTACACTAATATGTTGAGCAAGATCGAATCTCATATAGAAGTCGATCGCAAATCCGAAACTCCTTGGGACTCAGCTTTTCAGCTATACAGCGCATTAGCCTTCCTCAGAAAGGAAAAAAATAGGGAATAGAATAAAGAGTTAAAATTAAAAATGAGTAATGCCATTTTTTTAATTTTTAACGCCAGCATTTGGAGTTATCCAATGCCCAATTCCCTATTATCAATTCCCAATTTCCTATTTCGTTTTCACCTGACGAGCCATTTCCCGGAAATTGTTCATGCTGGGGCCAGGGCTCCGACGACTTCCAGTTGGTGTCGGCATTAAATTATTAGGAGCAAAAGTCCGAATTGGTTCAGCTTGACTCTGCACTTTCCCGTTAGTTGCTGCCGCTGCAGGTACCTTCACGGGTTCCTGAGTATTAGCAGGAACGCTAGCGACTGGTTCCTTTTCTTTCTTAGACTTTTTCTCTACCTTAGCCTTCTTAACAGGTTCAGACTTCTCAGACTTCTCAGACTTCTCAGACTTCTCAGACTTCTCAGACTTAACAGGCTCAACCTTTGCCGGTGCGATCGCAACAGGCTCAGCCTTCGCAGGCGCAACTTTTGCTGGTTCCTTAGCTCCCGATTCGCCCAAATCTAGGAAATATTCAGACTTTTTCAAGCCCAACAGTCTGCCAAAAAAGCCGAAAATACCGCCGAAGAAATTTTTGATAAAACCAAACATTAGACTTACTCCTTTTGTTCTTTTAGAGAAATTTGTACAAGCTTGTCAACAAGGTTAGACTACGAGGTAAGGCAACTTTTGTCTACATTTCTTAATCAAAATTTACATTTTGCTGTATTTAAGCTACCTCATCCAAGCAAATTTTAGGTATAAATACCATCACAGCTTTGCACTTATTTACAAGTATCTCAGAATTTGTTAGCCATTCCCACTAATTGTCGATCGTACCTCGATCCGATTCGCTAGCTGTCCTAGTAGGGGTAAAACTCCCTAGGGGAGTGATTTATGCTGTAATCAGCCAGAAATTTTATTTTCAAATGAACAGTTCGCTCGATCGCAATCCCGTCATCCTCATACACGGCATCTGGGACACAAAGATTATTTTCAACACAATGTCCGCCCGCCTCACCCAACTTGGATGGTCAGTCCACAGCCTCAACCTCACCCCCAACGACGGCAGCCTCAGCCTCGACTTACTAGCCAAGCAACTTGCAGACTACATCTCTGAAACCTTCGATCCAGAACAGCCTTTAGACATAGTAGGCTACAGCATGGGCGGCATCGTCAGTCGCTACTACGTCCAGCGACTCGGAGGAATCAACCGCGTACAGCGTTTCATCACCCTATCTTCTCCTCACAACGGCACCCTCACCGCCTATTCCCTACGCCTACCAGGATACCTGGATATGCGCCCCGATAGTGGCCTGCTGCGCGATTTGAATCAAGATGTGACAATGCTCAAACGCATAAACTTTACATCAATGTGGACGCCATTTGACATAATGATTGTACCAGCGAACAGCTCCCAAATGCCAGTAGGTAAAGAAGTTAAAGTAAACGTTTTGCTGCACCGCCAAATGGTGACAGAAACCCCAAGTATTAACGCATTAGTTGAAGAACTAAAAGCACCTATTAAAAATAAAATTCCCACTTAAAAATGAATAGCAATTTCAGCCGCAACCCAGTCTTGCTCATTCACGGAATCTTCCGAAAATCGGGAATTTTTTACAAAATGTCTGCCTACCTCACCCAACTGGGATGGTCAGTCTACACCCTCAATCTCTCGCCCCATTGGGGCAACGCCAGCATAGACGAATTAGCCCAACAAATAGCAGATTATATAGACAAAACCTTTGCGCCAGAACAGCATTTAGATATAGTAGGATTGAGCATGGGCGGTTTAGTAACTCGCTACTACCTACAAAGGTTAGGTGGCATTAACCGAGTGCAGCGCTTTATTGCGATATCTTCTCCTCACAGTGGTACTTGGATGGCTTACACTCTCTGGGGAAAAGGCTGCGTTCAAATGCGTCCGGGCAGTGCTTTTCTAGAAGATTTAAATCGAGATGCTGCCTTGTTGGAAAAGCTCAATTTTACTTCGATTTGGACAGATTGGGATTTCATCATCGTACCCGCTTCTAGTTCCCAAATATCTGCTGCCAAAGAAGTAAAATTGTCTGTTTTCGCCCATGCCATGATGGCGAGGCATTCCAGCAGTTTAAAAGCGGTCGCAGAAGCACTTTCAGAACCATTGAAAAATTCTTATTAACTTGTGGCGACTATCATTTGTACGGTTCGTCAGCATACAGATGCTCAATGACATACCAAATAACTCTCTGCTGACGCACCCTACTAGCTGTCAACTGTCAACTGTCAACTGTCAACTGTCAACTGTCAACTGTCAACTGTCAACTGCATCGCCAACTTCAGCGTATTCGCTGCGACCAAAAATTGCTTCAGTTTCACAATAATACTTGAACTCAAGTATATTGTGGAAAGGGTCTTCTAAGAAGAAAGTACGGTGTTCTGTAGGCAAACCGACAAATCGCCGTCTCGGTTCTTGATAGAAATTTAAGTTGTTTTGCTGGGCTTTCTCTAACAACGCTTCCCAGTCTGCTTCGGAAGTAAAAATTAACCCAAAATGCCGGGGATAGATGCCTCGCTGAGGCGTCACAGGTTCGCGGCTGACGTGGGCGACAATTTGATGGCCACACAAACCCATAATCGCAGAATTTGGCGATTCGCGACCTAGTTCGCAGCCGAGCCCGTCTACGTAGAACGCTTTGGTTTGGGCAATATCGGTCACGGGGAAGGCAAGATGAAATAAGACTTGGCTCATGGAGGTACTAAATGCAAAATTCAGAATTGTTCTTTAATTATTTATCTTGGTCTAATCCTTGGTTGATGGCGATCGCCCTCAATACATTTTTACTCGCGATCGCCATCATTGCTCCTAAAAAATTGCTCACTCCCGCTGGCCAATTTCACGGCTGGGTATTGGGCGTCCTCATCTGGGGCTGTTTGGGATGGCAAGGCTATGCTGTGGTGATGTTTTACTTTCTTGTCGGATCGGGAGTTACCCGCATCGGCCAAGCCCAAAAAGAAGCAGAAGGCATAGCCGAAAAGCGTTCAGGCGCCCGAGGCCCAGAAAATGTCTGGGGTTCGGCTTTAACCGCTACTCTTTGCGCTGTGGGAGTTTTGGCATTATCTATTTTAGGCAATACAGGCAAGATGTCTGTACCACAAGATGCTATTTCCCTGTTATTGCTGGGTTACGCGGCGAGTTTTTGCACCAAACTTTCCGATACCTGCGCTAGCGAAATCGGCAAAGCTTACGGGAAGCGGACTTTTTTGATTACTAGCTTGCAGCCTGTACCTAGGGGTACCGAAGGGGCCGTAAGTTTGGAAGGAACGATCGCAGGTATTGTCGGCTCAATTCTGATTGCGCTTTTAAGTTGGGCCGTCGGTTTAATTGACTTGACAGGAATTGTTTTTTGTGTTATTGCAGCTTTTATTGCTACGAATATCGAGAGTGTGATTGGCGCGACGGTGCAATCAAAGTTTGAGTGGCTGACGAACGAGGTGGTAAATTTTTTTAATACACTCATAGGAGCGATCGCAGCGATTATTTTAGCGGCGACATGGAGAGCTTTTTTAGCTTAGTTCATCCTGGACGCATTCGCTACCCAATCAACCGGGTTTTTTACGATAATTCAAACCAAACGATTAACGCAGTATTTTTGGAACAAAGGCCGGTTGCCCCGTCCAGGGCTATTAGCTATTAATCATTAGTCATTAGTCTCAAGCAATCAACTCATGACTAATGATTAATAACTAATCAAACTAAGCGTCGTCTTGCGGCCCAAACACCATTTGTACAATCATCGTCGGTTCGCCCCGCTTGTGATAGCGATCGGCCCAATTGCGAATAATTTCATCTAATTCCTCAAGGGCTTGGTCGAGCCGTTCCGGCGGAATATCCAAAGTCTCCATAATTCGCATCACCTTTGGTTGTTTTTCCGCCCAATCCTTCATCAGCCGGAAATATCTAGCCGTATCCTCAACCATAGTAAATGTCCGCTCTTCCTGCTCTGCGGGAGAGTAAGTAGCGCGAGTGAGGGCATAAAACGGCATTCCCCAAGGAGAATCAATACGAGTAACTGTCCCAGAATAAATCAAGCGTCGCTTAATGTGTTCTGCTAGAGCTTCGCTCAAAGGCATTCGCCTGTCTGGAGACATATCTTCTTGCGATCGCCTGTGCAGAAACTCGATCAACTCCATAAACTGAAAAGAATTGATCAGTTGAGCGTCTGGCGGATTCGGAGGAACCTTGCCTTCGAGATATTTTTTTTCATCTACAGTCAAATTGTTTCCCGGAATGCGAGGGCGTCCCGGCATCCAAGCATACTGTTCCAGCCAGACATAAGGAAACTGAATCAAATACCTAGGTTCTTGCGAACCCAACATTTTCAGCAATTTTCCCTGAGTCAGAGCTTCCCGGACTTCTTCAACAATCACCTTCACCCGTTTAGGCTCAATGTGATGCAAGTGTCCGGTCATCCGCAGGTTGTTGTCCTGCTCCATATAAGTCATATAAATGGCACACTTAGCCGCCGTTGCGGCCGCGTCTAGAAACGCCCCGTGCCTGTGCCCACTGGTTCTCATGGCGCTAAACGCCAGATATAGCATGATCTGATCCATTGCACTAGGGCTGAGGCTTTTGACCAGATCCAAAGAGTCATTTTTCATCACTATCCCCGAAATAGCCAAACTAGGAGGCATCTTGCGATCCTCCATTAAATTATTGCGAGAGCGCCGAATCAAGCATAGCCGACTGTCGCCGGAAAGCTTGCCAGCTACCCTAATATTCAGGTTAGTTAATTTCCCTGAGGTAACAGGGGCATGGGCTTAAAGGCTATCCACACCGCATAAGTGGTTCTTATTGGTGGCGAATTTAAGTAGATTGCTGCACCCTTTGCGCTCACGGTTTACCTATATATAAGTTAGTTATCGCAAGTTTATTATAGTGCAGCCGTTGAAAATTAAACCCTACCTGTGGGGGGGAGAACGTAAATAACTGTTGCGATCGGAGGAATTTGAGGCGGCTCCGATCGCAACAGTGCTTAAATACTCCTGGACGGCGACACCAGGTTCGATCGACTAAAATACGGGGTTGATGCCCTGGGATATCGGTTGAAAAACCCCACCATCGGAGTCCTGCGGGTAATTCCTATTTCATTGAAACATTTCAATACAAAACCGCCACCTACGAGAGTCTATCTTTAGGTAGATGGCAGCTCCCAGTTAATATGCGCTAATAGTAATACAAAAAAATCTCGTAATAACTGTCAAATAACTGTCAACAAAAAGTGCAGTTGCCTGACGAACCAGAAAAATTAGAGTCCCAGAAAATTAGTTTGCTCACTCGACACGGGCGGCATCGAAACCAGCCTCGAAATAAGTCAGTTGCGGAACTAGGTTTCTGGCAATGCGATTAAAATTGTTGTAGTGGCTGAATGTCAGTGCGGGGCTCCATAAAATTACGCCGTGGACTTCTGGGGCGAGGGAGCTCTCCTCTTTGTTGAGTTTGCGCTGACAACATATATTGAGCGGTGGCAGTTTCTAGCTGTTCGACTGGGGATTCAAGGGATAGAGCGGCGGTAGCACTCAAGCTAAGGCCCAACAGGCTCAATAAAGCAATTGCTGTGTAGTTTTTCATGGGTAGTATCCGTGTCAGTGTCTATTTAGAGATACGGACTTTTCCCTTGCTCATCAGGATTGATTTCCCAGAAATTGCCAGACTATTCAAAAAACATGATGTGAGAATTATTTAACTTTTCAAATTGTGTCACCCACAGTAAATTTTAGTTGCCTAACTTGACAGGGTGAAATGTATCTAAAGCCTTGAACATACAAAACCACTATTTATCGAAAGAGTAAATCTCTCGATAAATAGCGGTTGAAGCTTGAGATGATCATTTTTTACACAGAATAAGTATTCTAATGACTGTCAACAAGAAGTGCAGTTGCCAGACGAACCTGACTTTCCTAGAATCCCAGAAAATCCGATCGACACTGGCGGCCGAAACCGACTCATTGGTGGAACTCCCTTTCGTCCCATGCCATTAAAATGCTGGTATGTGATGGGTGTAAAGATGAGGCTGAATGAACTGTCTGCGTCCGCTGCCTCTTTCAGGAGAACGATCGCCTTTTTCTTGTTGAGTTGGCGCCAAGACAATATAATCAGCGGTGGCAATTGCCAGCAGTTCGACTAGGCATTCAAAAGCACTCTGGGCGCTGGCACTCAAGGTAATGCCCAACAGGCTTAGTAAAGCAATTGCAGTGTAGGTGTGCATGGGTAGTATCCGTGTCAGTGTCTATTACCTGATACAGACTTGCCCCGATCGATCAGGATAGATTTCTGTGCAATTTTCGGATCTTTGCAAAAAACCTCACCTCTTCAATTCTACGGATTCTGCCAGCAGCCAAGTACCGGCAAAATTCAGCCTGCCCCATACTGTCAGAGGCTTTTCGGTTTCGCAATTCTGTAAAAATCTGTCGGTTTCCGAGTCCAAAGTGACGAGTTGCCAAGTTTGACCGGCCGCAGATGCTGGGCTTGTCAGGGTTAGTGTCCAGTCTTGTTCGCCGATGCGGTGGAAAATGCCCGAAAATTGGGTCGGGGTATTTGCTGTTTTAATGCTTTGTTTCTCTACTGACTCCTGACATTCGCCGCTGGCGGGATATGCTTCAGGTCGATCGAGATAATAGCGTTGCCAATCGAGCCAATCCGATCGATCCCGTGTCAAATTAAATAAAGGAATAACTGCCGCCCTCGCCTCGGAATCTTGCAGCAAAGCTTCTTGCAAAACCCTCACCGGCAAATCGCGCGGCTGACATCCAGATTCCGCGCACAAAGCCGCCGCCATCCCCGCCGCCTGTCCGATATTCATCACAACAGGCTGCAAGCGAGTTGCACCGTTGGCGATGTGAGAGACGGAAATATTTTTTTCGCAGACTAGCAATCCGTCTGTACTCGCAGGAATTAGCGCACTGTAGGGAATTGTAAACAAAGTGCCAGTCCAGCGGCCGCCCCAACGGATTGATTTTGGCTGCAGAGGAATGTCGCCACTGGGGTAGTGGTGGTCATTAGCATAGTTGCCGATCGCAATTGTCTCGCAAATTCCCTCACAATTGATCGGCAATTTCGCAACTCTACCGCCGACAATCGGCAAAATATCTTGTTCTCTGACTGTACTTATTCCTCGCAAACGGCGGCTTTCTCGGTAGTAAGGATGTAAGGCGAAGGAAGGAAGAATGGGAGAATTTTGTTGATTTTCGCTCTGGGAAATGGGGAAAATGTTCTGTGCTAAGCCGTAGCGGTGGCCGAGTTGCATTTGAATGCAGCGGGCGAAACTTTGGCTGTGCCAGAGACTTTCTTGGAGGAATTCTTGTCGAGATGTTTCAGATGCAATTAGTCGATCAACCCCTTCACCATAATCATTACCTCGAATCGGCCAATTAATCATCAACAATCCGCCCGGAAGTCGGCCGTAATTGAGAAATTTTTCGGGGGTGTAACCGTCCCAAGCACCAGTAAATTGATCGGGATTGTCAACAGGCGGCGCGGGAATTTTTGGTGCAACCGCACCTAAGCCAAAATCCTGCATGATTGCCACCCAAGTCGGAGATTGCACCGAATACCGTTGTGTGAGATCGTTAGGGGCGATCGGCGCGCTGGGTTCTCCCCACTCGGCTTGGAATTCCCAACCCCAGCGGTACCCAACCTCCGCTAAAGCCAGCAAATCTCCCAATTCCGTTGCATCCAAAGTGATTTTTGCCGAAACCGTAAAATCTGCAAACCGAACGCCAGAAATGCGATCGCCCTCACATAGCACATCTTGAGCTGTTTGTCCAGAAATCCACTGCAAATTCGGCAAACATTTAACCCAATCAGCGAAAATTTCAGCACCGATGCGGGGATCGTAAGTAAAAAAACTGACCCAGCCCCAATCCAAACCTCCCGGCTGTCCCTGCTGGAGTTCCCGTAAAAAGGCGCCCCACAAACCGGTTTGAAAAGCTGCTAATTCATTGCCATCGGGGGCAGAAACGCCTGCTGCAGTCAGCATTCCTCCCAGCCAGGGGAATTCGCTTACTAAAATAGTTTTGGCACCTCGGCGGGCTGCTTGCACGGCTGCTGCTGTGCCGCCGGTGCCGCCACCGACTACCAAAACATCTGCTTTTAAGACCGAAGACATGGGCAATACCATTTTAGATTTTAGATTTTAGATTGCGAAAGGCTCAGTAAGGTGATGAGTGCACTACAGATAGATGTTCGGCGTTGGCGATCGCGAATTAAATTTTACTGTGTAAAGACTTGACAAATAATAAATCGGGAATTATGTATGCAGCGAGCGCACAATTTTGTTACTAAATGACTGCAGGAGCGATCGCAAATTTTGATTTCTCATTTTTGGTGCGCCAATATTGGCAATATGACACCGCGAATAACGATAATAGAAAAAAGGGAACAGCATCTATAAAGTTTTACGTCTTAATACTTTCCCAGTTACTAATTAACGGCTGAAAATGGAAAAAGGTTTTATTTTGTGGTTCACCGGGCTGAGCGGTTCCGGCAAGACAACTATCACCAAAGCTCTCGAACCCGAATTGAAGGCAAGAGGTTGCAAAGTTGAAATATTGGATGGAGATGTCGTTCGCACCAACTTGTCAAAAGGTTTGGGATTTAGCCAAGAAGACCGAGATACTAATATTCGGCGGATTGGATTTGTAGCTCACCTGCTGAGCCGCAATGGAGTAGTCGCAATGACCGCAGCTATTAGCCCCTACAGAGCAATTCGCGACGAAATTAGAGCAATGGAGCCCAATTTTGTTGAAGTATATATCACAGCGCCGTTAGAAGTGTGCGAAGGTCGCGATGTCAAGGGACTATACGCTAAGGCGAGAGCAGGAGAAATTAAGGGTTTTACGGGAATTGACGATCCTTATGAAGAACCGCTTAATCCTGAGATTATTTGTTACACAGAGCGAGAAAGTGTGGAAGAGAGTGTTAAAAAAGTTCTGACCAAGTTAGAGCAGTTGGGTTACATTTGATGTTGGCGGGGTTGGATGAGGATAGGGGCAAAAAGCGATGGTGGTGAAAAGTTATTCGCGCAAGGTGCAACTTGAGAAAAAATCTCACCCTTGTTTCCCCTTCGCGGAGAGTCCAAGGGAAGAAGTTCTCCCCTTTTCTGCAAAGAGAGGGGCTGAGGGAGACGTTTCCAGCAAAAGCTGCAAGCTGGGTTATTGGGTAAGCAATGCTGTCAAAAGTTTAATTGCCCAAAGTTTAACAGTGTCAGTGCTCGCGGCGGTGGGTTCATCTCCTGCGGCGGCCCAGTTTATGCCTCCTCCTCCTCCTCCTGGTGATACGGGTTCTCCTGTTCCTGTACAAGTACCCGCAGCGCCGGGATTTCCCGCAAGTGCGCCTTCAAGTGTACGATCGGAAGTTTACACTTTGGGAGCGGGCGATCGTATTCAAATAGACATCTTCAACGTCCCGGAATACAGCGGCCCCAACGGTCAACACCAAGTACAGGCAGACGGTTCCCTGAGTTTGCCGTTAATTGGCAGCGTTTCCGTGTACGGGATGACCTTAGAACAAGCTTCTAATGCTGTTAAAGACAAATACGGCAAATACCTTAAACGTCCTTGGATTACCCTCAAACTGCTAGCGGCACGTCCTTTGCAAATTGCGATCGCGGGCGAAATTAACCGCCCCGGAGCCTATACAATATCCTCAACAGCAGGCCCCGGAGGCACAGCAGAGCAAATGGGAACTCAAATGCCAACGATATCGAGGGCTCTGCGAATGGCCGGCGGAATTACGCAGTCAGCAGACGTGCGACAAATCAAAATCCGCCGCCCCCAGCGCAACGCACCGGAACAAATTATTAGTGTGGATTTGTGGGAATTATTGCAAAACGGCGATTTGCAGGCAGATCTGACTTTGCGCGACGGCGATACTATATTTATTCCCACTGTAACTAGCCTCAACATCCAAGAAGCACCGACTTTAGCAGTAGCTAACATTACCGGACAAAGCACTCAACCAATTAATATTGCTGTGGTGGGCGAAGTAACTCGCCCCGGTACTTATACTTTGGCAAAAGAGGCTCAAAGTAGGGTACAAGAGAATGAAATGGGTGAAAATTCTGGTTTGTTTGCTGCCAGGGAAACCAACGGCGGGGAAACTGTTTTGCCGCAAACTGTAACGAGGGCAATTAAAATGGCGGGCGGCATTACGCCGGTAGCTGATATCAGACAAATACAAGTTCGCCGACTGACGCGGGCGGGTACAGAACAAATTATTAATGTGAATTTGTGGCAACTTTTGGAAGGGGGAGATGTATCCCAAGATTTAGCGCTGCAACAGGGAGATACGGTAATCGTTCCCAAAGCCGAAAATCTTGATGAAACCCAAGACGAACAAGTTGCTAATTCTAATTTTTCACCGGATACGATTAAGGTGAACATTGTGGGAGAAGTCGTGAAACCGGGAGCGATTGCGGTGCTGCCAAACACTACTTTAAATCAAGCGCTGGTAGCAGCAGGAGGTTTTAATAAAGCGCGGGCCGAAATGGATTCGGTGGATTTAATTCGCCTCAATCCTAACGGCACTGTTTCGCAGCTAACTGTTAAGGTTAATTTTTCCGCAACAGCAAATCAAGAAACTAATCCCAAACTGCAAAATAATGATGTAATTATGGTAAAGCGATCGGGCCGCGCTACGTTCTCGGATAATGTAGGTGGGACTCTCGCTCCTCTCAGCCCGCTGTTAGGAATATTTCGGTTGTTCAATATTTTTCGGTGATTTGAATAGACTGGCATTAAGACCTCAGAAACCCGCTTTATAGAAAAAATTGCGGTTTGGCAATGCAATATCTAGGAATCAACCAGTTTCCTAAAACTCCGCCACCAATACAGACGTTTAAACTAATAAGTTGTAGAAATCCAATGAAACCAGGCAAAAGAGCTCAATTAGCACTGTTTAATAACCATAAAAAAGCCGCTGATCTGCAAAAAATATCTTCTGTCCTTTATGAAGAAGATCAATTTTTAGGCAGAGACAAAACACAGGAAGAAGAGTTAAGTTTTTGGGAAGTTTGCCGCAGTCGCTCCATCTTAGTCATCGGCGTAGCCGCGGCAGTGACTACCGGGGTTTTCGCCTGGACGCTGAATCAAAAAAGCGAGTACGAAGGGCGCTTTCAATTATTAGTAGAACCAGCAGTTACGCAAAATACTTTAGCAAAAATATACTCCGGGGATCTGAAACTGCAACCAGCAGCCCCCGCGACGACAGAAAATGCCGGTTTTGACTACGAATCCCAAATTCAAGTTTTGCAAAGCCCGCAAGTAATGTCGCCGATTATTAAACAGTTGCAGGCTAAGTATCCCGAAATAAATTACAATTACCTTTTGAACCAAAAAGCCGATAATTTGCCGTTTTCTCAGGAAACTAGGTTATCAATTAATCGCTTCAAAAATACCAAGATTATCGAAGTGAGATATCGGGATTATGATCCGAAAAAAATTCAGTTTGTTTTGGAAAAAGTTGCGCTAGGCTACCGCAACTATAGCGCGCAAGATACCAGAACTCAAATTAGTCAGACTCTGGATTTTGTGAAATCGCAAATTCCCAATCAACAAAAGCGCCAACAAGCTCTGCAAACAGAAATTCAAAAATTGCGGCAGCAGTACAATTTCATAGATCCGCAAATTCAAACCCAACAGCTTTCGCAGCAAATCAGCCAACTTCAAGCGCAAAGATTGGACGCGCAAACGCAGTTCAACCAGCAGAGATTGCTCTATTCCAATCTGCAAAATCAGCTCGGACTAAACCAGCAGCAAGCGCTGATGGCTTCGGCTCTGAGTCAAGCTCCCCGCTATCAAGCGATGCTGACTCAATTGCAACAATTAGAAGGGCAAATTGCGATTAACTCGGCTACGTTTACAGACCAAACTCCGCAAATGCAATTGTTGCGAGAACAGCGCAAGAACCTGATTCCTTTGTTGAAGAAAGAAGCCCAAGAGGTTCTGGGAACTGATTTGGCTAAGGTAAGTTCACAAGTGCTGGCTTTTCAAGATCCGGTGCGGATTAAGTTAATCGAGCAGTTTATCGGTACTGCTAATTTAATTCAGGTGCTGGGCGTGCGGAATCAAGTTTTGGAACAAGCTGCTAAGCAGTTGAATCAATACTCTCAAAAATTCCCGGTGATTTTGCGGCGCTATTCTGATTTGCAGCGCGAGTTGGATTTGACTAACAATACGCTGAATGGTTTGCTGGCAAAACAGCAAGCTTTGCAGCTTGAAGCTGTGGGCAAAAAAGAGGTGGCTTGGGAAGTTATTGCTAAGCCGGAAATTCCGCGCTACAAAAATGGCGAGTTGATGGCTGTTGCTCCGATTATGCCTTTGAATTTGGCTTTGGGGGGATTGGCTGGTTTGCTGTTTGGTATGCTGGCGGCGCAGTTGGCGGAACGGTTTAACAATAAAACGGTGTTCCAAACTCCAGAGGATGTCAAACAGTCGATTCGCCTGCCTTTGTTGGGGGTGATTCCTGCTAGCGATAAAATTTTGAGACTTCCTCCTGCTGAGACAAGCCCGGTGGATGTGGCAATTTCGCCGATGCCGACGGATGCTTTTCAAGAAGCTTTTCGCTCGCTCAATGCGAATATTCGTTTACTAAACCTTGATACTCCAATCAATTCTTGTGTAATTACTTCTTGTCAAGTAGCTGACGGCAAGTCTACTGTAGCAGTCAATCTGGCGCGGGCGGCTGCTGCAATGGGCCAGCAAGTGCTATTGGTGGATGCGGATTTGCGGCGCCCGCAGGTACACGAAATGCTGGGTTTACCGAATTGGCAAGGCTTGCACAATGTGATTGCTGAGGATGTGGATGTGCAACAGGTGATTGTGCGATCGCCCCGCGATGAAAATTTGTTTGTGTTAACATCAGGCCCGGTTCCTCCCGATCCGACAAAGGTGCTTTCTTCCCGAAAAATGCAGCATTTAATGGCTGCTTTAGCAAGTCATTTTGACTTGGTTATTTACGATACTGCGCCGCTTTTGGGCTTGGCGGATGCGAATTTGTTGGCGGCTCACACTAACGGATTGATGCTGGTAGTAGGCCTGCATCAAACTGAGCGGGAGGCGCTGTTGTTGGCTTTTGAGGATTTAAAAATGGCGGGAATTCCGCTGTTGGGAATGGTGGCGAATAACGATAAGGGCAGCAGGTATTACTATCAGTCTTACGTCCAGGATTACGTCCAGGAACAGTCTGTTTGAGGGAGAGGAATTGAGAAATGTGTAGTGGAACAGGCCGTCGGACCTGTTGTTGAGAATGCAAGGCGGGCGGGACACCCGACAAGATATTTCATCCATCTTGCACGATTAATTGTGAATAAAGCTGTCAGGGGCGGGCGGGACGCCCCACAAGAAGATTTAACTTTTGTGGAACAGGCCGTCTAGCCTGTTAAGCGAGATTTGTGCGTGATTTCAGAAAGACAAATTTTCTTAAGATTTGCGATCGAGACTCTGAACTATAATTAAAAGTAGAGAAATTTAAACAAATCGCGGCACTTGCAAATTGGCAAGACCTGAAAGAAAACGTGGCTGGTAAATTCCTATTTTGTAATACCTTGATACAACTCCCTGCCGAGGCTGAAAATTAGCAGGGAGTTTTGTGTTTTTCACACAGGAGATGAAACAATGGCTATTGCTACTATCAACCCGGCAACGGGAGAAACGCTGAAAACTTTCGAGCCGATCGCCGATGAGGCCATTGAAGCTAAGCTGGAATTAGCACAGCAAGCTTTTAAAAAATACCGCCAACTGCCGTTTGAGCAGAGAGCCATCTGGATGCAGAAAGCTGCAGACATCTTGGAACGCGATCGCGAAATTTATGCTGAAATGATGACCCTGGAAATGGGCAAAACGCTCAAATCTGCGATCGGCGAAGTGGAAAAATGCGCCTTAGTTTGTCGGTATTACGCCAAAAATGCGGCTCAATTTATGGCAGACGTACCGGCAACCACTGACGCTAGCAGCAGCTTTGTCCGCTACCAACCGCTGGGCCCTATTTTAGCCGTCATGCCGTGGAATTTCCCATTTTGGCAAGTTTTTCGGTTTGCGGCGCCCGCACTGATGGCGGGCAATGTCGGCTTGCTCAAACACGCTTCCAACGTGCCTCAGTGCGCTTTGAAAATCGAAGAAATTTTCACGCTTGCTGGCTTTCCCGAAGGAGTTTTTCAAACTTTGTTAGTCGGCGCCGACAAAGTAGCTGATATCGTTGCGGACGATCGTATAAAAGCAGCAACTCTCACCGGTAGCGAACCAGCGGGTGAAAGTTTGGCAGCAAATGCGGGCAAAAATTTGAAAAAAGTAGTGCTGGAATTGGGAGGAAGCGACCCATTTATTGTGATGTCCAGCGCCGATTTAGCAGTAGCTTTATCAACTGCTGTCACATCCCGGATGCTCAATAACGGTCAATCTTGTATCGCTGCCAAACGCTTTATTTTAGCAGAAGAGATTGCCGACGAATTCATCACAGGATTTGTCGAAAAATTGGAGCAATTAAAAGTAGGCGATCCGATGTTGCCCGAAACCGATATCGGCCCTTTAGCTACTCCCGCAATCCTCAAAGACTTGGACAATCAAGTGCAAACTTGCGTCCAATCGGGAGCAAAACTTCTGACAGGTGGCCGCCCATTGTCAGAGAATGCCGGCAATTTCTACTTGCCAACTATTCTGGCAGATATTCCGCCGAATGCCTCTGCCCGTCAAGAAGAATTTTTCGGGCCCGTAGCTTTAGTATTCCGAGTTGCAGGCATTGATGAGGCGATCGCCCTCGCAAACAGCACATCTTTTGGCTTGGGTGCGTCAGCTTGGACTACAGTAAACTCAGAGAGCGATCGCTTTATTTCCGAACTAGAGGCCGGCGCGGTATTCATCAACGGTTTAGTAAAATCCGACCCGAGATTACCCTTCGGCGGCATCAAACGCTCCGGTTACGGACGCGAATTGAGCATCCAAGGAATGCACGAATTTGTTAACATAAAAACAGTGTGGGTGAAATAAGCTCCCACTCTATCAACCGATCGCACAAATCTACATAAGTCTGCGTTTATCTGCTTTTACCTGGGGTTAAAAAGTCCCATTTAGTATTTTTGCGATCGGTTGAAAAAGACCCACAACCCCCATTAACCGAGGAGAAAAACGGAAATGAACACAGCTCAACTATTGGTAAAATGTTTAGAAAATGAAGGCGTCGAATACGTCTTCGGACTTCCCGGAGAAGAAAATTTAGAAATTTTAGAAGCCCTGAGAAACTCTTCAATTAAATTTATTACTACTCGCCACGAACAAGGCGCCGCTTTCATGGCAGACGTTTACGGTCGTCTCACAGGCAAAGCCGGCGTTTGCTTGTCCACCTTGGGCCCTGGCGCAACTAACTTAATGACAGGAGTTGCTGATGCCAACTTAGATGGCGCTCCTTTAATAGCAATTACCGGACAAGTCGGCACAGACAGAATGCACATAGAATCGCACCAATATTTAGATTTGGTCGCTATGTTTGCACCAGTTACTAAGTGGAATGCTCAAATTGTCCGCCCCAGCACGACGGCAGAAATTGTCCGCAAAGCCTTTAAAGTAGCTCAAAGTGAAAAGCCGGGAGCAGTTCACATTGACTTACCTGAAAACATTGCAGCAATGCCTGCTGAAGGAATGCCGCTCACCAAAGACAACCGCGAAAAAACTTTTGGTGCTTACCAAAGCTTGAATAAAGCCGCTGTGGCAATTTCCAAGGCAAAAAGTCCTCTACTTTTAGTAGGAAACGGCGCGATCCGCGCTAATGGCAGCGATGCTTTGACACAATTTGCTACTCGATTGAATATTCCTGTAGCTAATACTTTCATGGGCAAAGGTGTAATTCCTTACACTCATCCTTTGGCACTGTGGACGACGGGATTGCAAAAACGGGATTACATTAGTTGTGCTTTTGAAGAAACGGATTTAGTGATTGCTGTTGGCTACGATTTGATTGAATATTCCCCGAAGAAGTGGAATCCAGAAGGAAAAATTCCGATTATTCACATTGGATCTTTGCCAGCAGAAATTGACAGCAGTTATATTCCTCTTATAGAAGTTGTGGGGGATATTTCTGATTCCCTCAATGAAATTTTGCAGCGTGCCGATCGCATGGAGAAAGTAGACCCTTTTGCTAAGCAATTGCGGGCGGATATTCGCGCTGGGTACGAACAATATGCAGCCGACGACGGTTTCCCGATCAAGCCACAAAAACTCATTTACGATTTGCGGCAAGTCCTGGGCCCAGAAGATATTCTTATATCTGATGTCGGAGCTCACAAAATGTGGATCGCGCGGCACTATCATTGCGATCGCCCGAATACCTGTTTGATTTCCAACGGATTTGCGGCGATGGGAATTGCGATTCCGGGTGCGGTAGCTGCAAAACTCGTTTATCCCGATCGCAAAGTAATAGCAGCCACCGGCGACGGCGGTTTTATGATGAACTGTCAAGAGTTAGAAACTGCTTTGCGAGTCGGTACTAATTTTGTGACGCTGATCTTTAATGATGGCGGCTACGGCTTAATTGAATGGAAGCAGCAAGATTATTTTGGTCATTCAGATTTCGTCAAATTTGGCAATCCCGATTTTGTGAAATTTGCGGAAAGTATGGGTTTAAAAGGCTATCGAGTGGAAGCTGCAACCGATTTAATTCCCATCCTCAAAGAAGCCCTGGCTCAAGATGTTCCTTGCGTGATTGACTGTCCGGTAGACTATCGGGAAAATGCGCGTTTCAGTCAATTATCTGGGGATATGAGTTGCAATTTGTAAGAGTAGCTAGAGCCCCGGCTTCTTAAAGAAGTCGGGGCTCTAATAATGGATATTCTTCGAGATAGAGTTTTGTAGCTTGTTTAAGATTGGCGATCGCTTCTTCTATGGTTTCGCCTTGGTCAACTGTGGGGACTTCTGGACATTCGGCAATGTACTTCTGCCAATTATTTTACCCAAGTATGAGAAGCATAAATCACTTCCTCTTCCTTCTGGTGAGCGTTTGCAATTGGCTTCTCAATATCTCCGTAGAGTTTTGTTTCCACTTGTCGGAGTTGTGATATCAAATCCGGTAGCATCGGAATTAATATTACCCACTGCTTTCGAGACGGCGCCGTGCCTAATCGAGTCAACAGTTAACACTCAACCATTCAGTTTTTCGACCCGCCCGTCAACAGTCAACAGTCAACAATCATTCCGGTGGCATCGGAATTGATATCAAATCTAATCACTTCAAACCCAATAATAAGGCGATTCCGCCGATCGCACCAACTACCCCCAAAACAGCCCGAATGCTCACTTTTTCGCCCGCTAACACCGCTAAAGGCAGTATAAATAGGGGACTGGTAGAACTGAGCGCTTGAGCTATTCCTGCGGGTGCATATTTCAGCGAAATTTGTTGCAGGAAAATTCCGAGATAGGTTCCTAAAAAAGCTGCCAGAATTATTGCACCTAAAAGTTTTGGGGCTTTTAATTGTTTGAAACTCTCAAGGTTTGTTGGCTTAAAAAAGCACAGCATGACTGCCATGCCACCGCTCAAACGCAATGCCGCCGTCCACAAGGGATCAATATCTATTTGAGTGAAGGCGGCGCGGGATAAAATTGCTCCAGCGGCGTGGGTTGTTTGTCCTAATAAACTAATACCTAATCCTTGCCAAAGATGTTTTGATGATAAGGTTGTTTCGGCTGTTCGTTCTGCAATTACCCACGCTACGCCGCAGATTGTTAAAAGAATGCCAGTACAAGCAATGGGCGATAACTTTTCTTGCAAAAATATTAAGCCCAATAAAGCTGTTAAAGGGGGAGATAGGGTTTCTAAAAGCAGCGTTCGCCTCGCGCCTAAATATTTTAAAACGATAAAGAAAGCGGTGTCTCCGATGCCAATTCCTAGACCGCCGCTAATCAGCAGCATTGCTAAAATATTGGGGTTGATTGCGGGTAAGGGTTTGCCTAAAATTAGTACAGTGGCAATGAGCATGAAAAGGGCGATCGCACCTTTGAGCAAGTTTAGCACCACTGCGGGGATTTGCTGTCCCACTCGCTGCCAGATTGTGGAAGATAGAGCCCAGACAAATGCAGCGCCTAAAGCGGCGATTTCACCCATAAAATCTGTTGACTGTTGACTGTTGACTGTTGTCATTAGTTACCAATTCGCAATGCCCGATGCCCCATGCCCGATGGCATATAAATTAGGGTTCCCGGTGGCCTACCTGGAACCCTAGATTTATTAAGCTTTTTTAGCAGTGGGCGGTGAACATAAGTTAATACCATCATGTCCGAATAGAGAAACGAAGCAATTCGCTTGCTGTTTGGGTTGCTTCGTTCCTTTCTTCGGACACCCAATATATATGTCTACCTACTGATTAACGTGGTGGTAATTGCGGAGATTGCGAAGGTTGAAATTGTGACCGCATATCTGTTCTTACCCAAGAACTAAAACGATCGGGACGAACGCATTCAGCATTCTCTAATTCGTCTTTGAGTTTATTGGCGAAAGATTCAAAGAGATCCACTAAAGCCTGACGATCTGTTAAGCAACCTTGGAGAGCAATAAGTTGTTCCAGCGTCCAGTTATACAGTTGAGTGTCCCCTTGTTCAATGCGTAAATAGAACTGATTCTCAAACTGTGCCAGATTAGAGTAGAAGTTCTCAACTTCTGACTTGATCAAGTTCATATCTAGGTAGAATTGTTGCTGTTTCAATTCTGCAAAAATCGTATTTTTGATGTTCTGCGTGAAGTTTTGGTTCAGCTCAGTTTTGACGATCGTAGAGACATCATTACGGAAGTTGAGAATTTTGTTATCCAAGCTAACATTAATGCGATTGTCAAGATCGTTGACAATATTATTAGTCACTAACTGCACGTTGCTAGTGCTAGATTGATTAACAACCGTATTGATGCGTTGATCAATGTTAGATTCAATCTGCTGAATGACCAGGTTTTTAATGTTTTGGCTTTGGTCAGCAATTTTGAGATTAACTACCGCATTAATCCGCTGATCTATGTCGTGTTGAATTTGCTGAACAATTTGAGTGTTAATATCTTGAGATAGATTAGACACTTTGAGGTTCACGACATTATCGATGCGTTGATCGATGTAAGTTTGCATTTGCTGAATCACCAGATTCTTCACATTCTGGGTTTGATCGGAAATCTTGATGCTCACCACATTCTCAACACGCTGATCGATAGTATGTTGGATTTGCTGAATTACCTGATTAGTGATCTCTTGAGATTGATTTGCGATTTGGACATTAACGGAGTTACTAATGCGCTCATCAATATTAGCCGACATTTGATTAATTACCTGGGTATTAATCTCTGTAGACTGATGGGCCATTTTGATGTTAACTACATTCTCAATCCGTTGCTCAAGTTCAGTTTGCATTTGCTGAACTACGAGGTTCTTAACTTCTTGAGTCTGATTAGACACTTTGAGATTAACGACGGACTCAACACGCTCATTGAGTTCGGTTTGCATTTGTTGCAGCACTAAGTTTTTAATCTCTTGGGTTTGTTCAGAGATTCTTAAATTCACCTGCTCACTAACAATGCGGGGGATTCGCGAAATAAATAAGTCGTTGAGATTTTTGTTGAAGTACCCCGACCAATTGTGGAAATTCTGATTAAAACTAACTTCCATTTGTTGGGTAAGAGTCTTAAGCATAAACTCCAGCCGTGCTACCTTCATCCCTAAGTCTTTAGCTTGAGTTTGATAGCCTTTAAGCAGCCATTTTTCCAAATTGTCCCAATAAGCTTCTTTTTTCTCGTTCGGGTCGCCTGTTACTGTGATGGAACTATTGATTTGGGCTGCCATTTGCTGCCACATCTGTTCCATCTGAGCTTGGTCAAAACTAAAGTTGAATCCACCGTCAATAGTGGGATATTCAGCACCAGGGATAATTGTACCACCACCTCCGCCGAGGTCGATCTCAGGGATGCCGATACCAGGGATGCCGATACCAGGTTTTTGTTTTGCCTTTTCTTGGTCTAGTTCTTCCTTACTGATGTTGTTGATTTCTAAAACAACTTGCCCTTCGTTGTCTTCTATGTATGTATCAAAAAAGAAGCCGGAGATGGTTGTTTTTTGTTTGACTTCAAAAATAACCTCATCTTTGAGGCCATTTAAGGAACACCAACTTTCGCTAACTTCAATTCCTGCCAACTTGGAGATAAATTTCCCGCCTTGAATCAACAGTAACGCCCAAGGTTATAATTGGAAATTTTTTGCTTCTGCTCCATAAGTGGCATTGCTTTCCCGAATCTTGACGCGATAGTTCCCAGCAGCTAACTCGATAGAATTAGCATTGGCTTTTTTAAGAGTTGACAGATAATTGCCATCAAGCGAATAGCAGTTTTGCTTGCTATCAACGGTTAAAGTTTGGGGAGTAGACTGTTGATTGCCAGTGATTGAAACAGTGACTTGTCCTTGATTATCACCACTATAGGTATCAAAGAATAAAGCACAGACTACAGCTTTTTCTTTGATATCTAACTGCAATTTGTCGTTATAGCCGTTTAAAGTTGCCCAAGTTCCACCTGTCTCAACACCTGTCTTTGTGTTGATAAAGGTACTGCCATCAAGTCCATAAATCCAGAGAAAAACAAAAGGCTCACCTGCGGTATTGTCTGCACTATAACTGTAGCTACCACTGGTAATTTGGATGTCAAAAGTTCCTTTGTCTAATGTCAGAGACTTAGCAACATTTTGTTGCAAGCTATTCATCTGAGCGGTATTGATAACGTAACAGTTTTCTTTGGTATCAATCGTTAACAGTTGCATAGTTTCCTCACGAGTTTTAGTAGTTGTTTGTGCAGCCTGTGTAGCTTCTGTGTTAACTTTTGAAGTGATAGGTGCGATCGCTTCTGGCGCCGGTTGATAAACCGCAATTCCCGCCCAACGACCGCTAGGCTTGGTTTGAGCCACTAATGTGCCTTTACCTGTCTTGGTATTAATGCGGATTAATTGACCGTCTTTTCCCAAGTTAAAAAATCTGCCGGTAACGCCATAAAGGACATTGCCAACAAATTCCATACTGCCAATACCAGGAAATCCGGTATCCCCAATAGTTTTAACTTCGCTAGTATCGAGATTGCATCTAGCAAGTAATTTCTTCTTTTGGTAGCCAATTAATGTGATATATGCTATGCCATTGCTATCAAAGGCAATTTCACCACAGTTGTAGTCTTTATTAGCTACGGTAGCAACTGGTGTACCTTTTCCTGTTTTGATATCAAGGGCAATCAGTTGTTTCGCGGTGCTGGCATAAAGGGTTTGACGTTGGGCATTATAAGCCAAGCCGGCTGTAGCAAAGCCCGTATCCCCAATGACAGTCGTATGGCCCGTTTTGATGTCAATTTTAACGAGCTGGGTTGTGTCGCCTTCTCGATCGATGCCATAGAGCTGTGAATCAACAAAGGCAATATCATACACTTCTGTAATGATCTCACCGATGAATGTTGCTTTACCTGTGGCTAAATCAAGAGTATACAGTTTACTTAACTGATTTGAGACACAATCTTGGATATACACTGTCCCTGGAACCATAGCTAAATCCAAAGAAGATATAATGCTTGCCTGATTACTCATCTTTATCTTTTGAACTTGCCCAGCGATCAATCTCTCTGGCCAGCAATACTGGTACAGGATGCGACAACTGAGCCGTCTGAGCTTGTTTGAGCATATCTCCGAGTTGAGTGGTGCTGAGATAGTCGTAGGCTCGCGCCTGCGCCAAAAATTCGTCTACATTCAGTTTTTGGTAATCACTTAATGTGATATCTGCTATTAGACTTGTTTTGCCAAACAGTTAAGAAATCATAATCGAGGTTGCTGATGACGGTATTTCCCTTAGTGCTGATAAACTCAGCATCTGCTAGAATTGGTCGCAAGTTTGACCGCTCCAGGGATGACTCTTAGTCTATCTAGAAGGGTAGATAATTTTTTTTTTAGTAATAAAGCGTAACATCTTTCTGTATCCGCTCAATAATCCGGGGTAAATCGCTCAACGATGCACCTCAAATGACGCAAAATCGTTCCTGAGTGGGTAGTCCGCCCCGAATTATTGAGCGGATACATCTTTCTCATCTTTCAGTGGTGCGAAGTCAGCAGCAACGAGCATTTTATCGAGCTCGTACTCGCTCCATGCCATAGAGTTGTGAATCAACAAAGGCAATATCATACACTTCTGTAATGATCTCACCGATGAATGTTGCTTTACCTGTGGCTAAATCAAGAGTATACAGTTTACTTAACTGATTCCAGACACAATGTTGGATATAAAGTGTGCCTGGAACGATAGCTAAATCCACAGAAGGTGTATTGCTTGCCTGATTACTCATCTCTTTCTGTTTTTATTACATAAAAAAGCAGATGAAAGTAATAGTGGGGTTGCTCATGAGTTATTTCAACTGAAGTTCGGAAAATACTCGGCTAGCAACCACAGCCACCAGCAAGGGGGATATCAAGTGATGAGATATGCACTTGGAGCTACTGGGCTACCTAGCACACAGTTATTTATTAAGACATCACTAGCTTTTCTAGCAGTGGGCGGGGAGAGAATCGAACTCTCATACCTTTCGGTGTCAGATTTTGAGTCTGATGCGTCTACCAATTTCGCCACCCGCCCTTTTGGGTTTCACCATCATAACACACCGATCGATTTCCTGCAAGCAAAGATTCATAATCTTTTGAACTTGCCCAGCGATCGATCTCTCTGGCGCGCAATACTGGTACAGGATGGGACAACTGAGCCGTCTGAGCTTGTTTGAGCATTTCTCCCAGTTGAGTGCTGCTGAGGTCATCGTAGGCCCGCGCCTGCGCCAAAAACGCATCTACATTCAGTTTCGGAGCTAACGTTGGCGAACCTCCGGCCAGTTTCATCAACAGTGATGCTACCACTTTTGGGTCTTGGGTGGCGAGCAAGGCGGCGCGATCGCACGTAAATTCCGCACACCGCAACCATTCCAACATTTGCGCCTGCAAACCTTGCGCGATCACGGTTCCCACAGGCGAAAATTGACCGGCGGCCAATACAATTAAATTAGCCAGAGTCAGGTAAACTCCGTGCTCGCACTTCAAATGCCCCAACTCGTGAGCAATTACTGCCTTAACTTCCTCGTCTGTGAGCAAATCAATCAGGGAAGTGTGCATCACCACAAACGGCTGTTTTCCCCGCATCGCAAAGGTGTAAGCATTCGGCATCGGATGCTGGCGGACATAAAGCTGCGGCGGTTCCAAATCAAGAGTTTTGCAGGCATCCAACAGCAATTGATGCAGGTGGGGCAGTTGATTTTCGCCGACTTGGACGCTGGAAGCCAGATTTTCGAGCATGAAAAACTGTTCGCCAAGTTGTCCCAGCAACTGCCGCACGATCAAATCCAGACCGGGCAGTTGTTTGAGAGTGTTGGTGGCTTCCAAGTCTAGCGGGTGGCGAAACTGGTCTGCTTTTAAACCTCGGAGCGGTATGTTCGACATTTTAATCCTGAGTTAACCGTCAACAGTTGACAGTTGACAGTTAACCGTCAACTGTCAACTGTCAACTGACTACTTAACAGTTTAAACTCGATCGCACGGGATTGACAGGAGCCTCAGCAGTCGCCGGGTCTGTACCCTCTTTGACCCGTCGCAACTTAGCTCCCAATTTTTGCAGTTTCACCTCTAACTGCTCGTAGCCGCGGTCTAAGTGCTGCAAGCTGCTGATGGTTGTGACACCCTCGGCTGCAAGTCCCGCTAGCACTAACGCCGCCGAAGCCCGCAAATCTGTGGCTATCACCGGCGCTCCAGACAGCCGCGACACTCCGCGCACAATCGCGACATTACCTTTAAGGCGAATGTCGGCGCCCATGCGGTTGAGTTCTGCTACGTGGCGCAAGCGATTCTCAAACACGGTTTCTTTGATTAAGCTGTCTCCTTCGCTCAGCGTCAGCAAAGCCATAAACTGAGCTTGCATATCTGTGGGGAAACCGGGGTAAGGCAGAGTTTCGATGTCTGTGGCGGAGTGAGTTTTGCCGGGAACTATCCGCAAAATGTCGGGGGATTCTGCAATGATTTTCGCCCCAATTGTCTGCAATTTGGCAATGACTGCGGTCAGGTGGTCGGGAATTACCGGCGACAAACTGATTTCCGAGTGAGTGATAGCTCCTGCTACTAAAAATGTTCCGGCTTCAATGCGATCGGGAATAATTGAATAGTCTACCGCGTGCAGCTTGGGAACTCCCGAAATGACGATCGTATTCGTGCCAGCACCTTGAATTTTTGCTCCCATAGCGCGGCAGAAATTCGCCAAATCTGCGACTTCCGGCTCTTGAGCCGCATTTTCAATCACGGTTTCTCCTTCAGCCAGAGTCGCCGCCATCATCAAAGTTTCAGTTGCGCCAACGCTGGGGTAGTCCAAATAAATTTTGGCTCCTTTCAGGCGGCGGTTCGGCCCTTTGACGTAAGCGTGAACCGTGCCGTGGTCGATGTGGACTTCGGCACCGAGGGCTTGCAGACCGCGAACGTGGAGTTCAACGGGTCGGGCCCCGATGGCGCACCCACCGGGCAAGGGCACTTTGGCAAATCCCAAACGCGCTAGCAGTGGGCCGATGATGAAGAAGCTCGCCCGCAGTTGGCTGACTAATTCGTAGGGGGCTTGAGCGTCTATGAGGTTGCTGGCGTTGATGTCTAAAACGTCGCCGTGCTGCTGTAATTTGACTCCTACAGCCGAGAGAATTTGCCCCATTCGGGCGACATCGACTAGACCGGGAACGTTGCGGAGGCGGCAATCCTCTGGGCAGAGCAAGGCTCCTGCCATGACGACTAAGGCCGAGTTTTTGGCGCCGCTGATTTTGACGTGTCCTTTAAGGGGCTGGCGACCCCAAATTTGCAATACTTGTTGGTCGCTTTCAGGTGAAGCTGGCAGGTTAGATGAGTTCTGAGCTGGTGTAATGGGTTTGCCCTCCATAATTGGCTTCGTTACTTTATACATTATTAATTTTGGTTCGATTTTACCGGAAAGTTTTTATATGTCTAGGGGTAACATTAAGAATTCCCGGAATTATATTTGCTGGCAGTCAATCGGGGCAAGGCTTTCAGGTTTACTCGCACAAATATTGTCCATCTAGTCTCATGAAGTTATCTGTATCAAACTTTACGTTCATTTGTAGCGTTCGCTCCGTTCACAGATGTTGTACCTTTGTCAACGAACTTTTTAAGTAAAACCCGGCTGGGTTGTTGACAAAGGTGTAAGATATCGGTTCGATCGACAATGCCAGAAAGTTAACACATTGTCGATCGCCCCATTGCCTGTGCTACCCTGTGACAACAACCTAGAGCCAAAGCTACTCCTAGCATATGGTTCACATTAAACGGATCGAACTAACTAACTTTAAATCTTTTGGTGGCACGACGGCCATTCCCGTGCTGCCCGGTTTTACTGTGGTTTCCGGGCCCAACGGTTCTGGGAAGTCCAACATCCTCGACGCTTTGCTGTTTTGTCTCGGACTTTCGAGTTCTAAGGGAATGCGGGCTGAACGTTTGCCGGATTTGGTGAACAGCGCCCAAAACAAACGCGGTACGATCGAAGCTAGCGTGACTGCTACCTTTGCCCTGGAAGATGTGGGGGAGGAATGGTTCGCCCGGGATGAAGATGAGGATGAAAATGCAGCAGATGAGTTATCTGTTGAAGCAGAGGAAGTCGAAGGGATAGAAACTGCCGAAACTCAAGACAACAACGGCCAATCATCTCCTGTCAATCAAGAATCGCCTCTATCGGTTGAAGAAGCCGAAGGGATAGAAACTGCCGAAACTCAAGACAACAACGGCAAATCATCTCCTGTCAATCGAAAATCGAAAATCGAAAATCGAAAATCAGAAGAGTTATCTGTTGAAGACGTAGAAGAGATTGAAATCGCAGCAACTCAAGACAACAACGGACAACTACTCGCTACTAATAAAAAATCCAAAATCCAAAATCCAAAATCGGATGAGTGGAGTGTGACGCGCAAACTTCGGGTAACTCGCCAAGGTACTTACACTTCAACTTATTACATTAACGGTCAACCTTGCACGCTGACTCAACTTCACGAACAACTCAACCGCTTGCGAATTTATCCCGAAGGCTATAACGTCGTCCTGCAAGGAGACGTGACGAGCATTATTTCGATGAATTCTAAGGAACGCAGAGAAATCATTGACGAATTGGCTGGGGTGGCTCAGTTCGATCGCAAAATTTCCTTAGCTAGGCAGAAGTTGGATGAAGTTAAGGAGGTGGAAGAACGCAGCAGTATTGTGGAAAAAGAGCTGATTTCTCAGCGCGATAGACTTGCTTCCGATCGCACAAAAGCGGAAAAATATCAAAAGCTGCGGGCGGAATTTCAAGAAAAGTCGCAATGGGAAATTGTGCTGAAATTCCGTCAATTACAGCAGCAAGAATGGAAACTGCGAGAACAAATCGAAACGGGCGATCGCACTTCTGCATCTCTCACCGAACAACTGCAAGCAATTAGCACCCAAATTCAAGAAGCAACCGCCGAACTTGACGCGCTGAATGCCCGCGTTAAAGCTTTGGGAGAGTCGGAATTGTTGGCTTTGCAAGCGACGATTGCGACTCAGGAAGCGGAAAGGCGGCAACTGCAAAACCGCAAACAGGATTTGGAAAAAACTGCTGGGCAAATGGCGGCTAGTATAGCACAAACCGAGGAAGAAGTTCGGCAATTTAAGCAAAGTTTGGAGCAAATTGAGATAGAAATATCTTATGTTAAGTCTCAGCAGGGGAGTTTTCAGGAACAGCGGGATGCAGCCCAGCAAAGTTTAGATGAAAGTCGGGAAGTTGCAAATGCGATCGCCTCGACGGCAGAAGTTTGGGTACAGCAGCAAACGGAACTGCACCGCCAAATCGAAACTATTCAACAAACTTTGGAACCGCAGCGTACAGAACAAGCTACCATTGGCGAAAGAGCCGATCGCCTGCAAAGTCAAATTCAAGAACAAAACCAATCGCTACAAGTATTGGAACAGGAAATTGCAGCGAAAAAAGAGCAGCAATCTCGCCTTGGGGAAACCAAAGGCATGGCATCTTTGCAAGTAGAATCGCTGAATCAGATTTTAGTCGAAGCCGAACAAGAATTGCAACTGCAACAGGAAACTCAAACTCGTTTGTTGGAAGAACAGCGGGAAAGACAGCGCAAATTAGACAAACTAGAAGTGCAGTTTCAAGCACTGCAAGAAGCGACGGGAACGTTTACGGCAAAAATTGTCGCGCAAAGCGGAATTGGCGGAGTTTGCGGCTTGGTGGCTCAACTGGGCAGGGTGGAACCGCGCTATCAGTTGGCGCTGGAAATTGCGGCGGGCGGGCGCATGGGAAATATGGTGGTGGAAGATGACAGCGTGGCTGCTGCTGCGATCGAATTGCTGAAACAAAAACGGGCGGGAAGGATGACGTTTTTGCCTTTGAATAAGATTAGGGGCGGCAGGTATTCGGTGAATGAAAATTTGCGGCGCGCGGCTGGGTTTGTGGATGCGGCTGTTAATTTGATTGATTGCGATTCGCGGTATCAGGAAATTTTTGCTTACGTTTTTGGCAGTACGGTTGTGTTTAGCAACCTCAGCGACGCCCGCCGCTATTTGGGACAGTACCGGATTGTCACTTTGGACGGGGAAATTTTGGAAACTAGCGGGGCGATGACTGGGGGAAGTTCTACTAACAGATCTACCTTACATTTTGGCACGGTTGAGGCTAGCGAGGCTGCTAGTGAAGCCAGAACGATCGCATCTCTGCAAGAAAGGTTGGAGGAAATTGAGCGGATTTTGGAACGGTGCAAAATTGCGATCGACCGCGCGTCTGTTGCAGTCAAAACTCGCAGCCAAGAATTGATGGAAGCGAAACAGAATTTGCGCGAAAATCAGTTGCGCTTGGAACAGTTGGAGTCAGAAATTAAGAATTTGCAAGCGCAACAAGAACAAGTGCGATCGCAAATTGCGAAAAATACACAGGAATTAACTAATTCGCGATCGAGATTGCAGTTGCTGGAACGAGAATTGCCCGCACAGGAAACTCAATTGCAGCAGTACCGACAAACTTTGGCGCAGTTGGAAGAGTCGAACAGTCACAGCGAATGGCAGCAAATGCAATCGAGTTTGCGCGCTCTGGAAGCGCAGCTCCAAGAGCGAGAATTGGCTCTGAGAAACGTCCAGCAACGCCTTGTAGACTTGGAAAATCAATTCGGGCGTTTGGAAGACAAAATTAAGGAAGGCAGCGATAAATTGCAGGAATGGCAAGTGCAGCAAAATGCGGGTGCGGATGCACTCGATCGCATTGTTTCGCAGCAGTTAGAACTCGATCGGCAAATTGCGGAAGCTAAGGCGGCTTTGGGGGAAATTGAGGAAAAATTGGGCGTGGAAAAGGGAGAGCGCGATCGGGCGGAATCTCAATTGCGAGAGAAGCATTTAGCCAAACAGCAGTTACAATGGCAGTTGCAAAAACTCCACGAAACCCAGCAAGAACGCCGGGAACAATTGGCCGCAATCCGCACTCTATTGGAAACGCAGCGGGCGGAAATGCCCGACCCCGTGCCGTCGATTCCTGAAAATGTCGAGAAAGCCAATTTGACGGAATTGCAGCAGGAAGTAAAGGCGATCGCGAAACGCATTCAAGCTTTAGAACCTGTCAATATGCTAGCCTTGGAAGAGTACAACCGCACTCAAGAACGCCTTCAAGAATTGAGTCAAAAATTGACGACATTGGAAGGAGAACGCACTGAACTGCTGTTGAGAATCGAAAATTTTACCACACTCAGGCGGCGCGCTTTTAAAGAAGCTTTCGACGCGGTTAACGAAAACTTTCAGACTATCTTTGCGGAACTTTCCGAAGGCGATGGCTATCTCCAGCTAGATGACCAGGAAGACCCCTTTAGCAGCGGCTTGAATTTGGTGGCACACCCGAAGGGCAAACCCGTACAGCGGCTGGCTTCCATGTCTGGAGGCGAAAAGTCGCTGACGGCGCTGAGTTTTATTTTTGCGCTGCAACGCTACCGCCCGTCTACGTTCTACGCTTTTGATGAAGTGGATATGTTTCTGGATGGGGCAAATGTGGAGCGATTAGCTAGAATGATAAAACGACAGTCTGAACAAGCCCAGTTTATTGTTGTGAGTTTGCGGCGACCTATGATTCAATCGGCTGAGCGTACAATTGGCGTTACTCAAGCGCGGGGAGCTTATACTCAAGTCATCGGACTGAAGTTGTAGTCCCGGAGTTTATGTTAACGCTCGTGTTGAGTGATATATGTACTTAATAAATCAGGATTAAAGTTAGAATGACATCCGAACAAATCTGCCAACGCTCCGATATTCTAGGGACTCAAGTCATCACCCGCGACAGAGGTAAACGCTTGGGGGTGGTTAGTCAATTGTGGGTGGACATTGACCGGCGGGAAGTTGTGGCGATCGGTCTGCGTGATAATATATTCGCGGTCGCTGGAATGCCGAGGTTTATGTTCCTCAACAATGTCAGCGAAATCGGCGACGTGCTGTTGGTGGAAGATGAGAGCGCGATCGAAGATGATGTTGATGTTGAAGTCTACAGCATTTTGATTAACAGCGAAGTTATTACCGAAACCGGCGAACTTTTGGGTAGAGTGCGGGGCTTTAGGTTCGACCCCGAAGACGGTAAGTTAGTCTCTATAATTATCGCTTCCCTGGGAATCCCCCAAATCCCCGATCAAGTTCTCAGCACTTACGAGTTGGGAATTGAAGAAATTGTCAGCAGTGGCCCGAATCGCTTGATTGTGTTTGAAGGTTCCGAGGAAAGGCTCAGGCAGCTTAGTGTGGGTTTGCTGGAGCGCGTTGGTTTGGGCCAAGCACCTTGGGAACGCGAAGAGGACGAGCAAGGTTATTATCCGAAACCCGTGGCTACGGGAAATCAATTGGGCCCGGGCGTGCGGATACCTGCACCGGAAATGCGGAGCCGGGTAGCCGCGCCTGCGGTGGAGGAAGTTCCTTGGGATGAGGATTTAGAGTGGAATCGGCCTGCGGTTCGCCAGCCGCCGATGCGCGCGGTGCAGGCACAGCAGCAGCCAATCGAGGATTACGAGGATTACGAAGAGGATAATTGGGGCGGCGAGGAGGACGATTACGAAGAGGAGGAGTACGAGGAGAAGCCGCAATACACTCGCGCTGAGATTTCTCGCCCGAAGCAGTCGGTGGTGGAGTACGAGGATGATGTGGAGGCTGATGCTTGGGCTGACGATGAGGCACCGAAGCCTTACCTGGCTCCTCGGGTGAATATCCCTGAGAAAACTAAGACTCCTGAGTATGAGGAGGAGCCTGGTTATTAGGAATTAATCTATCGGTTGGGCGGGAGCGGGTTTACGAGATTGTTTGTTTTAGACATAGATAATTGGTGAAATCCGCCCCTACAATTGCCTGTAGGGGCGGGTTTTACAAACAATATTTGAGGTTCACAAACAATCTCGTAAACCCGCCCCCACACAGCCGATAATCTAGATTAACCTGATGTTTGAGATCATGGAAAAAAATGTAGATTCCGATTATTCGTTGGGCGGGGGCGGGTTTATTATATTGTTGGTCTTACGCCGATATGGTTGGTGAAACCCGCCCCTACGATAAATTATGAAAAAAGACTTTATTAAAACCTCTATTTTCAGATTAATAACATATCTAATTTTTCCAATTTTTTTATCCACCACCACGGCTAAAATTGTCTTGCGAGTTGCGGGATACAAACCCTGGCAAATAGAAAATGTTGATGTTGCGGTCGAACCCAAAGGTAACTTTTTTACCAAAGACTCGGAACTCGGCTACAAGCATTTGCCGGGTAAATTCAAGGTGATACTTAACGGTAATTACTCATTTAATGCAACTCATCTCACTAAGAGTTTAAGAATAACACATCCCCTTAATACTTACAATTTATCGTCAAAAAAGCCAGAAATTTGGATATTTGGCTGTTCTTTTACCTACGGTTGGTCATTGAATGACAGCGAAACTTATGCTTGGTTGCTGCAAGAGAAATTACCCAAATATGAAATAGTTAATTTTGGCGTTAACGGCTACGGCACGCTGCACTCGTTGATTCAATTCAAAGAAGCACTCAAACAAGCACATAAACCCAAAGTTGCGGTGATTGCTTATGCGGGATTTCATGACCGCCGCAATACTTTGTTAAGGGCGAGAAGAAAGCAAATGGCTGCTTGGAATAAACTGGGTATTTTATTCCAGCCTGATGCTAGGCTGAATGGAGAAAATAATTTTACCTACAGCATGGCAAAACTTGAATATCACGAGTTCCCGCTGATGCGGGTTTCTGCATTAAGCCATTTTTTGGAGGTTAATTACAATCAGTTTGAAGAGGGATTGTACAAAAGTCACGAGGTTTCTAAGGCAATTATTCAAGAGTTTAACCGTGTGGCGGAGGTGAATGGTGTTAAGTTAGTCGTGGCGGGAATTAATGCCGGTTCTGCTAAGATGTTGGAGGAATTAAGTCAGGAGGGAATTGCTACGGCGGATATTTCGGTTGATTTAAAAGTACCTGCCAATAATAATTTACCTCATGACCTTCATCCAAGTGCGATCGCGAATCGGCAATATGCAGAAAAGTTGGAAGGTTTTTTGCAAGGGGCGGGTTTTGCGAATAATATTTAATACCAGCAGACAATCTAGATAAACCCGCCCCCACCCAGCCGATCGCCCAGATTAACTTTAGGATGCGATCGTATTTCACAAATGTAGATGCCGATTTGTGGTTGGGTGGGGGCGGGTTTTTGAGATTGTTAGTTTTTCACATAGATTATTGGTCAAACTCGCCCCTTGTGTCTTAAAAGAGTGAGTCAGTCGATCGCCACGTCATTGATTCAATCGTACCGACAAGTGGGCGATCGTACCGACAAGTGGGCGATCGTACCGACAAGCAAAGTAAATCTAAAGAAACCAGGAAAATTTCGTACAAATGGTTTTGTAATAGCAGAAAGTGTTCTTCAAGGACATCAGAAATCGGTGAAGTTGGCCCGCCCCTTAGACTGCATAAGTCTGTTGCGTAGATAAGCTCCCATACTGATGACAGGCGCACACTAAACACAGGCGGTATCTTAGGCTCTCGATCGAACGATCGAGAAAGCCTGCATTAACAAGGCTAGTATTCAATTGCCTGTCAGTTCTTTCATAAATCGGAGTACATCGGGAGCAAACAATGACATCAACAGTCTTAGGCATAGACATCAGTAAAAGAGACTTTCATGTCTCATTACTGAGAGAAGGTCGTGCGACTAAACCCAAAAAGTTTACTAACAATATTCAAGGGTTTGAGAGTTTGCATAACTGGCTCAAACAACAAAGTGTAGTCGAGCTCCATGCTTGTATGGAAGCTACTAGCATCTACGGGGAGGCTGTAGCCGAATTCCTCTATGGGAATGGCTTTCAGGTTAGTATTGTCAATCCAGCTCGGATTAAAGGGTTTGCCAAAAGCGAACTTCTACGAACTAAAACAGACTCCGTAGATGCGGCACTGATGGCTCGTTTTTGTGCGGCGATGAAACCGGCTCTGTGGACACCAACCGCGCCCGAAGTCAAGGAATTACAAGCTTTGTTGCGACGGCTAGAATCAGTCACAGAAATGATGACGAGCGAACAAAACCGTTTGGAGACAGCTACGCCAACTGTTGCTGCCCTTACCCTCGAACATTTGGAGTATCTTAAACAGCAGCAACAGCTAATCAAAAAACTGATTAGTGACCATTTTGACCAACACCCACACTTAAAACAACAGCGTGACTTGTTGACCTCAATTCCTGGCATTGGCGATTTAACAGCTTCTATATTATTAGCTGAAATTGGTGAGGTTTCCGATTACGATAATGCTCGTCAATTAGCAGCCTATGCTGGTCTAACTCCCAGCGAACGGAGTTCTGGGACTTCGGTTAAAGGCAAAACTCGTTTGTCCTGCACCGGAAACGTCCGACTGCGAAAAGCATTATATATGCCAGCAGTAGTGGCGATGCGTTACAATCCCTTGCTGAAAGCCATGAGTGAGAGATTATTGGGTCGTGGCTGGCGTCAAAATGCAGGTGATTGGTGCGCTGATGAGGAAACTGGTGCATTTGGCTTTTGGGATTTTAAAATCCCAAAAGCCTTTCGACCCCAATTATTTGACTGCTACCCCTTGACAGGTCAAGACAGTATCTACAATGGCCCTGGGGGGCGGGTTTTACAAACAATATTTGAGGTTCACAAAAATTTATATAAACCCGCCCCGACAGAGCCGATAATCTAGATTAACCTGAGGTTCGAGCTCATCCAAAAAAATAATGTAGATGCCGATTATTCCTTGGGCGGGGCGGGTTTATTATATGGTTGGTCTTACGCCGATATCGTTGGTGAAACCCGCCCCTACGATAAATTATGAAAAAAAAAATCATGAAAACCTCTATTTTCAGATTAATAACATATCTAATTTTTCCAATTTTTTTATCTACCACCACGGCTGAAATCGTTTTGCGAGTTGCGGGATACAAACCCTGGCAAATAACAGATGTTAAGGTTGCCGTCGAACCAAAAGGTAACTATTACACCAAAGACTCGGAACTCGGCTACAAACATTTGCCGGGAAAATTCAAGGTAACAATTAAGGGCTATTACTCCTATAATGCAACTCACCTCAATAATAGTCTCAGAATAACACATCCACTCAATACTTACAATAAATCCTCAAAAAAACCTGAAATTTGGATATTTGGCTGTTCTTTTACCTACGGTTGGTCATTGAATGACAGCGAAACTTATCCTTGGTTGCTGCAACAGAAACTACCCAAATATGAAATAGTGAATTTCGGGGTTAGCGGCTACGGCACGCTGCAGTCGTTGATTCAATTCAAAGAAGCACTAAAACAAGGAAATAAACCCAAAATTGCGGTGATTGCTTATGCGGGGTTTCATGATCTCCGCAATACTTTAGTAAGGGAGAGAATAAAGGACCTTGCTCGTTGGAGTAAACTGGGTGTTCTGTTTCAGCCTGATGCTAGGCTGAATGGAGAAAATAATTTTACCTACAGCATGGTAAAAGCTGAATATCGCGAGTTCCCACTGATGCGGGTTTCTGCATTAAGCAATTTTTTGGATGATAGTTACAATCGATTTGAAAAGAAATTGTATAGAAGCCATGAGGTTTCTAAGGCAATTATTGAAGAGTTTAACCGTGTGGCTGAGGCTAAGGGTGTTAAGTTAGTTGTTGCGGGCATTAATCCCGATTCTGCTAAGATGTTGCAGGAGTTAAGTCAGGAGGGAATTGCTACGACGGATATTTCGGTTGATTTGAAAATACCTAGCAATAATAATTTACCTCATGACAGTCATCCAAGTGCGATCGCGAATCGGCAATATGCAGAAAAGTTGGAGGTTTTTTTGCAAGATACTGTTTTAAAGTAAGTTAACGAACCGCGTTAGGCGAAGCTGCGCGTAAGCGCTAGGGCGCGAAGCAAGAGATAAAGAGGAAGTTTAGGAGTTATTTAGGGTTGCTAGACTGATGGGATTATTTGAGGTTGTTTCTTTTAAATTGCCTCGCAAGTTTCTGATTGATGGGTTTTTCTTGTTTTTAGTTGTTCTCGTCACAGTGGCAGTAACATCAATCTATGTATCTAGCGAACATACTTTTTATTGGTGGGATTACGCGGGATACAATACCGCTACACTAAACACTGCAAATTTATATCGAGACTCGCCAGATCAAGCATGGCGCGGAGTTATAGAATCGCTATCTAAGGAAAAAAACCTATTAATATCTTTGCCATTAGTGCCGTTTATTCTCTTATTTGGCGAGTCTCGGCTGAGTTACATTCTCAGCGTATCCCTGATTTATGTGCTGCCGTTTCGCCTGTTGCTGGGGGCAATTTCTGCAAAGCTAATCCCAGTTTATCCCCGCCGGGTGTTTTGGTCAACTGTGCTGCTGAGTTTATTAATTCCGATGAGTTGGATACCGACTCTGCGGGGATATCTGGATACTGGCGGCTGTGTGTTTGTAGCCTTGGCAATTTTGGTTTATTTGCAGGATGTTAAGCTGAAATCTTGGTGGAACATCCCGTTGATTGGGTTTTTGCTGGCGGCGGCGATTCTGTTGCGGCGCCATTTTGCTTATAGTGCGATCGCATTTTTTGGTGCAGCGACTTTACAGGCTTTCATCGAGTTTATTGTACTAATATACCGTAGGAAAATGGCGTTGTCGTCTTCAAAAGACAAGGACGCGGCAGTGCCGTTTCCCTACAGATACTTGTTTGAATCCGGTGTAAAATTGGGTTTGATAGCTGTAACTAGCTTGACTATTTTAATGTTGGTAGCGGGAGATTTTACTCGCAGTGCTCTGACGGTTGACTACCGCAATTTGTATGTCGCTTGGAGTTTGCCTGTAAATGATGTTTTAACTCGTTATGCGTCTTTTTACGGTTTGGGAACTTGGCTGCTGGTACTGATTGGTTTTTCTGCGGGAATTCTCACTCGAATGCTGGTTCCGGCGGCGGCTATTTTTGTTTCGTTGTTTGGGGCATTATCGCTGATTGAATGGCTGTTAGTCTTGCGTTACGGCTACTTGCACTATACAATTCATATTACACCGATCGCACTTTTAGGACTATCCACATTTTTCTGGACAACTTGGCGGACACTCAAGGGAAAAGTCCGGTATTTCATGCTGGGCGCGGCGGGTTTGTACCTGGTTTTGAATGCCGCAGTCGGGTTAATTCCTCTCAAAAGTGATTTGTCAAGACTGTTTATGGCTAATTTTCCGCCGTTAGTGCGATCGGACTACGGCGAAGTTGTAAAATTAGTAGAGTTTCTGCGAAAATTAGCACCCAACGAAGAACCGATTTATATTGTCGGTGCTTCTAACAATTTCAATGCTAACATCCTCAGACAAGCCAACCGAAAATTAAACCCGCCGGAGGGTTGGTGGAAGTTAAATACAATCGGGAGGCCGCAAATTGACTCGCGCGATACTTACCCGCTACCCGAGTTGTTGCAGTCACAATATGCGGTGGTTGCTGTACCTTTTCAGCAGGTGTTACCGACTGACGAACAAGTTTTGCGATCGCACGAACAAGATGTTGTTAAAGTTGTGTACGATGCCTTTACTCAAAACTGGGAAATTGCCCGCGATTTCCAATTGCTACCGGAACAGTTTAAGCTAGAAAACGGCGTGACTGTCAGCGTTTACCGGAGGATGCGGCCGACTGATACAGGCACAGCCGTTCGCACTTTATACGCGATGCAGCGGCAAATAGTCGATCGACCAGGCACACAGTTAGATTGGATTAGTTTGCATCAATCAATCTACACAAGTGCTAATTATTCAGTCAGTCAAGAATCGGATAACCTATATAAGATTGTAACTCATCCAATTAAAAACAGCAAGAAAATCGATACATCTTTCCTGTATTTAGGTTCCATCTCAGCCAAAGTGAAAGTTACTGGCAAACTCAATTTACCTAACAAACAATGTCCGGGAGTTGCCCTGCGCTTGACTTTGTGGGACAAGCAAGGTAAATTAGTAGACTTAGCAGAGATGGCTTATAGTCAAAAAAGTGCGATCGGCTTAAATCTATTAGTTGAGGGCAAAAATCCCATTTATCTGCTGCTTGAGGTATTGAGTAGCAGCAAACAGGATTTAACAAACCAATGCCAACTAGAGATTAACAATTTGGCTGTCAGTAGGTAAGTTGAACCGTCAATGCAAAAACATCAAAAATCCCACTGGTATTTTAATCTATCTCTCTATACTTTTGTCATCATCGGTTCCCTGATGGCTACAGGCTATCTTTTCCCGATTGGAGGCAACTTCCCCGAAGTGCCGCCCATTCAATTTATGTTAAATCCTGAACTGTACAAAAATGACTATTACGTTCAGGAAATGGTTAAGTTTAATCCGAGATATTACTATTATTATATCATCTATTTGCTCGCCAACTTAGGAACCAGCATTCCCCTAGCGCACTTTATTTATCAATTTATAGCCTTGGGTTCATTTATCTTAGCTTGCTACGCAATTATCAATATTTATACTAATTCCAAACTGCCTGCAGCAGCGATGGCCTTTTTATGTATAGCCGCTTCATTTACAGATGTTGGCAACACGCTAATATTTTCCACTAAATCAGTACCGAGTACCTTCGCAATGGGTTTCGTAATCTGGGGAATTTACTTTAGTTTGTGCCAGAAATGGCTGACAGGATATTTATTTTTTGGACTGGGCTGTTTGCTGCAATTTTTAGTTGGTTTGTTGCCGGGATTGATGATGGTTCCCGTTTTATTTATTGAATCTGTAAGACAGCGGAAGTTTAAAACATTAATTTTGGCGATCGCACTTTTAGCGACAATGGCAAGTATAGTATACGTACCCATGTTATTAACAGGTACTACCAGCACTCACACTATCGACAACGCCGAGTTTGTCTACATTCACGCCAAAGTCCGCAACCCCCACCACATCCTCCCGTCAAATTGGGGTGTTTGGAGTTGGTTCAACTTTATATGTTTCATCATTGGTGGCTTGCTGTGCATCAAAAATGCCGATTCGCTGCGAAAAGAAGACAAGGTTAATTTTTACATAATTGTTGGCACGTCAATTTTTGCACTGTTCCTAAACTACGTATTTGTCGAAGTTTACCCGCTGGCTTTTATCGCGAAACTGCAATTAGCTAGAACTGTACCTTTCGCTCAATTAATTATATTTATTGCTGTTTGTTTGACGCTAGATGAGGTTGACAGAGACCAAAAACTACCTGTTAGCTTGCTGGTGCTATCTGTACTAACTTTGCCTTTTCGAGGTATCATTTTCTTGGGATTATCACTTTGGCAAAGCAAAAAATATTCGGTTCCCAGACGATACATTATTTTGCCGTGGATTTTAGCAGTAGGAACAGTAATTTTTAGCTTGATATATCCCCTGAGTGATTCATGGGAAATAATGGGCGATAGAATAATTAGCATCCCAGTGCTTTTCTCACTCCTCGCCTTCCCATTCATTTTAGAAGAAACATCCCTTGCTACATCTATAAAACAAACTCTAACTCACACATTAGCCTTAATAACTACCGCCACCTTAGTTTTTGGAGTAGCAGGAATTACGCCCAAACCTATATTAAATGTATTTCAAACAAGAGTTAATATCAATGCCGTTCCCAGAGACGACTTAAGCAAATTAGCTGTGCGATTTTCGCAAAGTAGCAGCCGCGATTCACTCGTATTAATTCCACCTTCAGTTACCAGCTTCCAGTTTTTCTCCGAAAGAGCGATTGTCGTCAACTTCAAGAACTTTCCCTTTACCGAAAAAGGCATCAAAGAATGGCAAAATCGCATGGAAGCTGTTTTAGGAGTTCCCTTAAACCCGCAAATGATTTGGGGCGGAAGCCACTTATTCAGCCGCCGCAGCAGTGGGGATTTAGTCAAAGTAGCCAGAAAATATCATGCCGATTATATCCTGACTCGCAGCGATTGGCATCCAAATATTGACGGAGAAATAGTAGATAGACAAGGCAAATGGATTATCTTTAAAATCAGGTAGCGGAGAGGGCGGGTTTTTGAGATTGTCAATTATTGGCAAATATTGTTGGTGAACCCGCCCCTATCATAAACACATCTGCGTTTATCTGTGTTTATCTCCCCGACATCTGCGGTTAAATATCAAAACCCGAATCATCAATAATTTCGCTAATTTGCTTATCCACATAATCATCATCAACATTCCGCGCCATCAACTCAGCTAAAATCCCCAAAGAAATCAACTGCACCGACAGAATTGTACACAAAATCCCAAAAAATAACAAAGGTCGATTGCCGATCGGCCCAAAATTCATCCCCGCCAAATTCAGAAACCAAATAACAATCAAATAACCAAGCGAAATAGTGCCCACCAAGCCAAAACACAATCCCAAACCCCCAAACAAATGACCCGGTTTGTGTAAATACTGCGTCGTGGCTAACACCGTCAACAAATCAATAAAACCCCGCGCATAACGTTCCCAGCCGTAATTTGATTTTCCGTGCTTTCGCGGATGATGTTCCACAACTACTTCGCCAATTTTAAACCCTAAATTGTTTGCTAAAGCCGGAATATAGCGGTGCAATTCTCCGTACAATTTAATGGACTGCAAAACTTCCCTACGGTAAGCTTTAAAACCGCAATTCATATCGTGCATTTGCACCCCAGTCAGCCAACACGCAACGGCATTAAACAGCTTGGAAGGTAAAGTTTTAGAAAGCGGGTCGTTTCGTTGTTTTCGCCAACCTGAAACTAAATCAAATCCCGATTCTAAATGATGTAAAAATTTGGGAATTTCAGCGGGGTCATCCTGAAGGTCAGCATCGAGAGTAAAGATAATTATCCCTGCTGCATTGCGAAATCCTGCTGAAAGTGCGGCGGATTTGCCAAAGTTGCGGCGCATTTTAATCGCTTTAATGAGTTGGGGATGTTGGCTGGCTAAATCGGTGATTTCTTGCCACGAATAATCGCGGCTACCGTCATCTATGAAAATGACTTCGTAACTGTCAATTTCTGTTTGAAACATGACAAGTTGGATTTTTTCAAACAGCACTTTGAGGGTGGCTTCTTCGTTGTGAACGGGGATTACGAAGCTGAGATGTTTTGGCATAGGGCTATTCTATTTCATTTGTGTTGTAAATGAGATTTTTTTATTAACCGCAGAGGGCGCAGAGGGCGCAGAGGATGAGAAAGAGAGGTTTTTTAGTTTTTATTGATAACTTGGGAGTTTCGCAAGGCTACCCAACCTTTGCGGTTTTTAAAGGAGGCATAAGCTGTCAATAATTTATCGGTTGGTGATGTTTGAATGTATCCTCTCCAAGCTGCGAATTCGTAGGAAGGGCCAAACAATTTAACTAAATCTGGGCGCGGAAATCCTGACATGGCAAAACCTCGAACGACATTTTCTTGGTTGAGAAGGGCAATACATTTTACATTGTTTTCTGGGTCTCCTACCCAGCCAATTACTCTCGCTGCTGTTGGTGCAAGTTTGGTGGCTGTATCAAAAAATCCGGGTACTCCATCTTTTGGCGCTGACAGTAAATTTGGATCTATTTTTGTGTCTAATGCTGCACAGAAATTGTGTTTTTTGATGTCTCGGTTAAATGGCACTAAGTTATTAGTTTTTAAGGCGTCGATTAACCCGATAAAAGCGGCGGGTTTGTTGCCTACGCGGTCTTTAATTAGCGTTACGTCGGTGATGCCTAATTGGAGTGATAATGCTACTAACGGTTGATAGGTTGCTCTGCGGGCGATCGCCATTGCAGTTTCGCCTCCCACCCCGTACATTAAAATCACGGCGACTGTGGCGACTGCAAACAGCGGTGTCAGCCAACGTCCTTGAATTTTCGGTGTCGGCTGAAACTCACGTACAGCAAGCACTGTGAGGACGATTGTGCTCATCCAAAACAAGGCTGGGAGTGTGCCGTAGCGGGAAGCGGTGGCTTGTTCGACTCCAAATCCCGATCGACTAACTGCGGCCATTAACGCCGTTTGCAGCGTGTAAAGTTGGATTGATAGCCAAGGCAGCCAATCCAGGCGATTCCCTATGGGATAGCTACGCTTCACAAGTTTTTTTACAAATAGCCAATAACCCACAAAACCCGTCGCTGCCATCAAACCAATTATACCAATAATTGAAGCAACAATAATATTTTCGCTAAAGATTCCGCCGAGATAAGTGGGAATATATTCGAGAGTTTTCAGCGGGTTGATTTTAGTTAAAGAAGGGTGATGAGATGGAGTTTTATAAGTTAAAAAATAAATGCCAATCACTGCAATCGAAGCAATGAAATACAAATAAGTTATTCGCCTAGGAAACCGCAGCACAACAGCAGCAGCACACAATATCGGCCACAAAGCTAAAGGAGTGCTGTAACTAATACAGCCTAAAACGCCAAAAATAATGCTGCCAATTACCCACTTATTTTGTTTCCATTCTTCATTCCCATGCTGTGCCTGGGAATGAATATCCATAGGCTCCACCTCCCTTTTACTTGACAAAAGTGTCACATAGGATTGCAAACAAAATATCGAACAAATCACAAATAAATTAGCAATGATCCAGTGGACGCCGCTGAATCCCCGCATCCAATTGTGAGCCGCCGCCGGAGTAAAATTAAAAATAGAAATGCACAGGAGTAGCGAGATAAATTGCAGCGGAAAACGCCTCAAATTTAACGGCAGCAGAGAAATTAATACGTGGCACTGAATCCAAGCCAAGAACCAGGCCACTAAACACAAACCAATATTTGAACCTTGGGTGACAGCTATATTCAAGCCATAAATAATTGCCGGAATCAAGACAAAATGCTCGTTCGCCCGAAATATCCAATTCAAAGGATTTGTAGAGAAACCGTCTACTGAATAAAAATTCCAGGTCATCCACCAATAATCAAAGTTAGACAAGTGTCCAGCTTGCGATATCAAGTACAAAATATATGACGCTGGTATTAGAATGCCGAGAACTGATGCGGCAATTAAAATAGATTTTTGTTTGACTTTCATGAATTAGTAAACACAAATAATTTTTATTCGTAGGGGCGAGTTTAGCCGAGAAACCTTGCATATAACAGACAATTTCTGAACAAAACCCGCCCTCTCGCCTTTTCAATTTTTCACTTCAATTCTCTCACCAGCATTTGTCTGAGCCCTTGCCGCCAGTGGGGAGGATACGTGCCTAGAAGTGCTGATATTTTTACCGTAGAGAGGACAGAAAAAGCCGGACGTTTTGCGGGTGTTGGATATTCGGCGGTGGTGATGGGAATTACGCGCTGAACTTTTAGGGGAAGGCCGAGTTGTGCTGCTTCCTCAAAAATGGCGATCGCAAAATCGTACCAACTACAAACACCGCTGTTAGTATAGTGGTAAGTTCCAAAACTTTCTTGTCCAAGCAGAGGAATAATTTGGGAAATTGCCTCCGCTAAATCGCCCGTCCAAGTAGGACTTCCGATCTGATCTGCTACTACTCGAATTTCTTCTCTTTCCTTTCCCAACCTCAGCATGGTTTTGACAAAATTACCTTTGCCGCCGTTGCCGTAAACCCACGCGGTTCTAATAATAATATGTCGGTTTCCGGCTTTCCGAATTGCTTCCTCACCTGCTAATTTGGACTTGCCGTAAGTTCCCAGCGGGTTCGTAGAATCTGTTTCCAGATAAGCAGAACCGCTGCTACCGTCAAATACGTAATCAGTGGAAAAGTGAATCAAACTTGCTCCCAGTTTATCGCATTCTTCTGCAAAAATTCCCGGGGCAAGGCCGTTGACTGCGTGTGCTAATTCGGGTTCGCTTTCCGCTTTATCTACCGCAGTATAAGCACCTGCATTGACGACTAAATTCGGTTTAATTTCAGCCATTGCTTGACGGATGCTTTCCGGTTGGGATAAATCGAGGCGAGTGCGATCGACCGCAATTACCTCTCCCGAAGATAATAAAATCGGCTGCAATTCTTGAGCTAGCTGTCCGCTGCCACCTGCGAGTAAAATTTTCATGATCAAAATACTTGAGATCTTTTCAACGTTTGTCCAGCCTGGTCTTTAGCTGATAAGATTGGTTGGGCACCATCTAGCGGCCAGTCGATCGCCAAATCGGGGTCATTCCACAGGATACACCGCTCGTGGGCCGGTGCATAATAATCTGTCGTTTTGTACAAAACTTCAGCCGTCTCCGAAACCACTAAAAAACCGTGAGCAAATCCCGCCGGCACCCAAAATTGCCGTTTATTTTCTGCACTCACCAAACACCCCACCCACTGCCCAAAAGTCGGAGAACTTTGTCTAATATCCACCGCTACATCAAATATTTCGCCAGCAACTACCCGCAGCAATTTGCCTTGAGGCTGCTGCAGTTGGTAGTGCAAACCGCGCAGCACATTTTTAGAGGATTTGGAATGATTGTCTTGAACAAATTCGGCAGTCACGCCTGTTTTTTCGACAAAAGCTTTGTGATTAAAACTCTCAAAAAAGAAACCGCGATCGTCTCCGAAAATTTTCGGCTCAATGATCAAAACTTCCGGTATTTCGGTAGATATAACATTCATAGTTAGCTGTGAAAGTGATAAACTCATACTCAGTCTAGGCTATTTTACTATGAAAACTGACACATATCTCAAAAAGTTGTACGCCAACCGCTTTGATTCGCGACAAATACAAGCGAAGGTGGCACTCTGGAAAGTTTTAATTGACGATTTTTTACAAAATCATGTTCCTCCCGAATCAGCAATTTTAGATATTGGCGGCGGTTACTGCGAGTTTATCAATCAAATTCGGGCTGACCAAAAATGTTTGATTGACCTCAATCCCGATTCAAAGTTATTTGCCAATCCTGATGTAAAAGTGCTGAACATTGATCTTTTAAATTTTGGCGACAAACCAGCTTTTAGCGAAGAATTTGACCGGATATTTATCTCTAACTTTTTTGAACATCTCCGCAATAAAGAAGAACTAATCCAAATTATCTCATTTTGCTTTGAGGCGCTTAAGCCAGGGGGTTCTCTCTTAGTTGTTCAACCAAATTTTAAATATTCTTTCAAAGAGTATTACGATTTTATCGATCATCAATTACCCATTACCCACTTATCGCTGCAAGAACTGTTACAAACCGTCGGCTTTCAAATTGACCTAATGATACCGAGATTTTTGCCATTTTCGACCAAAGGCAGACCGGCATCGCCCAAGCTTTTAAAAGTTTACTTAAAATTGCCTTTTTTGTGGCGATTTTTGGGAGGTCAAATGTTTGTTAAAGCCTCGAAACAAAACCAGAGAGGTAGAGACTCATGACTCACATTTTCAGTTAGATCCAGGCAGAGAGATACATTTGCGTTTATCCGCGTTTATCCGCCTGCATCTGCGGTTAAAAAATCCCTACAAAATCGAACTTAAAACTACCTCATTAGCAGCAATCCACTCGTAAATATCCTGCAAAGCTGCTTCCGGCCCAATAAGAGGTCGCCATCCTGTTTTCTCCATCACCCTAGAAGAGTCAGTAATAAAAATCGGAATATCCCCCGCCCGTTCCTCCAAAACAGGATTAATTGAAATCGATTTTCCGGTAATCTTTTGGCACAAATCAGTTGTCTCAACCAAAGAAAGACTGTTGCTCAAACCGCCGCCTACATTAAAAACTTCACCGTCAAATTCAGTAAAATGTTCTAACTGATAATTAACTAACCTCAACAAATCTTCAACGTGCAGTAAATCCCTAACCTGCTTCCCACTGCCGCGAAAACCGATATAATTCAGCGACTTTTGAAAATAGTGAGCCGCCACCCACAAACCGCAAACTCCCTGATCGACTTTACCCATTTGCCAAGCACCAGTAATTAACCCGCAGCGGTTAATAATTGCAGGCAAATTGTATGCTTCCCTGTATTCCTCAATCAGTAATTCGGAAGCTAATTTAGTTGCTCCGTAAAGCGAACGGTGTCCTTTTAATGGGAAGTCTTCTGATATGCCCAACTCGGATATACCGGGTAATGTTTGCTCAGGGGCGATCGCAAATCTCTCATCCAACTCCAACAGCTTAACAGATTTCACGCTGGCGATCGGATAAACCCGACTCGTAGACAAAAACAACAAACTCGCACCAGTTTGTCTCGCCAACTCCAAAACATTCACAGTTCCCAGTAAATTCGTCTGCAAAACGTACTGAGGCGAACTAAAACCAGCCAGCACAGAAGGCTCCGCAGCGCAATCTATAATGCAGTCAGGGTTGAGTGCAACTGGATCTAAATCAGCCGCCGTGCGAATATCCCCGTAAACAAACTGAATCCCGGAACTTTTAAGCCGAGACAAATTCAATTCTGAACCCCGGCGACGCAGGTTATCTAAACAAATTATTTGCCATTCCGGGTGCAGTTTCTTCAGGCCAATTGCCAAACAACTGCCGATAAAACCCGCACCGCCCACAATTAAAATTCTTTCAGGCATTCACTTTTAATTTTGCTATCTTTCTAGTCCGGTGGTAGTCGCCGCGAGAGAGATGTTTTTCCAGCCAGACATACAAGACAATAAATAAATACCGGCTGCCCATCTCTTTGATTTTCAGCTTAGAAATACCAGCAGTCCGATTGTACCACTTCAGAGGAATCACCGTATAGGAAAAACCCCGGACAATTGCTTTTAAAGGCAGTTCCACTGTCAAATTAAAATGATGGCTCAAAATCGGTTGCACGCCTTCAATCACTTCTCTGCGGTAAATCTTAAAAGCATTGGTGACATCGCTGTACCGCAAGCCGAAAATACTTTTGACAAACCAGTTTGCTAAGCGGTTAATTGCTAACTTGTGAATTGGATAATCAACTATAAAGCCACCTTTGATAAATCTGGAACCGAAAACGCAATCATATCCTTCTTGCAACTTGCGGTATCCTGCTACCAAATCCATCGGATCGTCGGAAGCATCCGCCATCACAATTGCTGCCGCATCTCCCTCAAATTCTGCCAATCCCCGTCGCACGGCAAATCCGAAACCGTTGGGAGGTTGATTGTTGATGTATCTAACTGTGGGGAAAGTCTCTGACAATTCCTGGCAAATGTCAAGGGTTTTATCGGTGCTGTTGTCATTCACAATCAAAATTTCGTGCGGAATCCCTTCTAAATCGAGCGTCTGGGCGATCGCCCGCACAGTACCATACAAACAGCCCTCTTCGTTGTGGGCTGGTATAATCACAGAAATTTTCACTCCTCATCCTCCGCGCAACTGGACAAACTGGTTGTCAACAGGATTATACACCCAAGCTTTGATATCTGTAGGAGCGATCGCCCAATCGGCACCCGACACATCAACCGCCCACCTCGCATTGTTGTACAACTGGGATTTCAAAGTCTTAGCAATATCGGGACTGTCCAAATTTACATAAGCGTTAGCAAAAAAAGATTGTTTGTCGCCGACAGATAGCAGTACAATATTCGGTTGTTTCAAATTTTCTGGCAAAACCGCCCAACCCGCTGCTTTTTTCTTAACAGTCAAAGATTTATCGCCCGTTTGAGGTTTGTCTAAATAGCCGTAAACTTTCTCTGAATTAGTAATAAACTCTACATTTTTTGCGAACTTTCTCCAACCTATTGTATCGAGAATTGTAGCACCTTCTCTCACCAGCCAAGTTTTTTTACTCAGCACTCTCAAACAGCTTTCCGGCGAATTCTTGAAAAACTCAGAGGGTTCCAAATAGTTAATTAACTGCAAACAATCTTGAGCGCCTTGCTTGTAAAGGAGTGCCGAGCGAGTTTGGGCGATCGCCTGCTGAGAGTTAATAATAATTATAGCAATTAATAGCCCTGCAAATCCCCGATAAATAAATTTATAGTTAAGTTTGAACAGAGCTTTTGTTTCTCTAACAAACAATTGTCCTAGCTGAACTATAGCAATTAACAGGAAAATCGAATTAGTCGTATATCTCGACGATTCGATCGCCTGAATTGCCCCAAATTCTGCCCTACCAGCCGTAATAAACAGAGCCGATAAGACCGAAAATAACCCTATTGACAGCCAAGGTAAAGCCAGATGTAGCAATTCTAAATCAGTTGTGGGACGGGCATCTTGCCCGTCCAGTCGTAATTCTAAATCAGTTGATACAATCTTCTTGCCAAAATGCCATACAAAAAATACAAAAATTGCAAATATTACCAATCCTACAAATGCAGAAATTCCCGGTAGTCGCACAATTGGCGAACCCAACAAACTCAAAAAATAATCAATTACCACAAGCGGCTTATTTAACAATGAAATAATACTTGTTTTCCGGCTAGGATGATAATCTATTGAGTAAATAGCACAAGTTGCCCCAAACAGCAGCGTCCATGCGATCGCTCTTTTGCGTTTCTGCGCTGCATTTCCCTCCAAAGCCATCACAGCCGGAATCGCAGCCAACCAAGATAGCAAGCCTTGAGCCAGCGAAAAACTAGCAATAAAGCAAAATACAGCAGCAATATAAATTCTAATATTAGGCAAGAATTTGTGATTTGAAACCAGCGCGTACACCGCAGCTACAAAACACAAATTTACCAAAAACCACGCTAATTGAAATCCCCAAAGCCAGTTTTCGTACTGAACTAGAGAGAAAACCAAAATACAAGTTAAAATATTAGCTAAATGCCACAAATCATCCCAAATCTTCTTAACTTGCATCGAGGATAACTTGTACATAGCGATAAAAGTTATCGCAGCCAAACCTATGCTGAGACACAACTGATAATTAATATTCCATCTAGAAGCAAAAGCCACCACCGCAATAATTATTTTCGGGAACACTATGCGGTGATTGCTGTGCAAGGCCCAAAAATCGTTAAAAGTTATATTTCCTGCAGCGATTTTCTCAAACAGGGTGGCTAACCTCCACTCGTCATCGATGGGAACGTTTATGCTAAAATTCGCTACAAATCCGATTAACAGGAGAAGAGGAATTAGATAGAAGGTGAATAAAATATATTTTTTCATGGAAGTGCGATCGCACCGATTGCCATCACCATTTTATATTAATAGGTCTTAAATACTCCGTACTCTGAGACTAAAGAAACCGGGTTTTTATGTAAATTGATAGTTGTGGGCGTGTATCTGGGTGAAAAACCCGGTTTCTGGCTACCCCTACTCTGAGACTAAAGAAACCGGGTTTTTATGTAAATTGATGGTTGTGGGCGTGTATCTGGGTGAAAAACCCGGTTTCTGGCTACCCTACCTAAATCATTACTTAACAGTCTTGAACGTATCCAGTTTGCCAGTAAATCGGTTGATAAACATCTGCAAAACAGTCCGCTTGCCGATATTGATATTAGAGCTTACGGCCATTCCCGACTGCAAGTTAACCTCCTGTTGATTTGGCTTGCCCTTGTTCAAAACAAACTTTTGAGTCTTGAGCTTAATTTTGGTTTTGAAAGCGTAGTATTTCCGCAGTTCCGTAGGAGGCTCAGCATCCTTGCTAATCTCTTTCACTTCACCCTCAGCAGTACCAAACTCCAAGGCCGGGAAAGCTTCAACATTCACATCCACAGGCACGCATTGGTATTTTGTCAAACCCAATTTCTCTCTATTAACTTCCTTCTCAGGACAAACGCAGCTTTTACCTTTTTCGCAGTCAATCTTTTCTCCATCTAATTGTTTGCCGTGATACTGCTCTAATTTATCGCGCTTTTGTCTCATGGCATCCAATATCAGAGCGACATTGCTGTTTTCCAGGTAAACAACTGCTTCCAAACCGTTTTCGTCGTCCAAAACCTTGAGCAGCTTCTCAGTTTGCTGCGCTTCATAATAAGCTTCTTCGCAGCGTTTCGGGCGGGGGTCCCCAGGCTTTATTACTGAGTTAATGATGGATTGGCAAATCGGATCTTTGGCTATATCCAACTTCGCATCCTGCTTCTTAGAAGGTTTCAAATCAAAGATTACCCCCGATACTGGAGACTTCAGCACTTGAGTGTCGCGGTTTTGCTGCGCTTTTTCTAGCTGAGCATTTACCTCGGACAATTTTTTCAGGTTTTCCACTTTGAAGCGGCTAAGTTGAGAATCGCTGCTGGCGATTTGTTTTTCGTTGTCAGCAATTTTGGTGTACAGTTCTCTGGCCCAGGCATCCTTAGTGTTTTTTAACTGTTCTTGGGCGCGGGCGATAGACTCCTGAATGCGCGCTTGCTCTCCTTGCTGGCGCTCTACTTCTGCGGTAATTTTTTCTATGTCACCTTGACGGGCGTTAATTTCACCCCGGCGGGTATTGAGTTCGCCTCGGCGCGTGTTAATTTCGCCTTTGCGGGAGTTGATTTCACCTTCGCGCTGCTTGATTTGATCTTGCTGTTTAAGAACGTCGCTTTGGCCTCTAAAAACATCTTGTTCTTGCTTTTCTTTTTGCAGTTCTGCGATCGCTCCTTGCTCTACCAGAGGGCCTAGTCTGCCCAGAATGGCTTGATTAGACTTCAAGACTTGTTGGGATTTTGCTAACTGTTCGTCAGCCAAATCTTTTTGAGCCAGGGCTGATTTGACTTGCTCTTGAGAAGAAGCTAACTGCTGTTGAGAATAATTTAATTGGTTCTGAGCAAAACCCAATTGTTGCTGTGCTACTGTCATTTGAGCGCCGGCGGCTTTTTCAGCATTCTCAGCTTGCTTCAGTTGTTTGTCCAACTCCTGAACTTGACCTTGGGCGGCGGCTACGCGAGAGAGAAATTCCGATCGATAATTAACATACAGTCCTTGCTGAGCTGAATCAAAATTTCCGCTCGATCCCCTGTTGAGGTACAGCTCGTCAATCAGAGCTTGCAGCACTTGATTTTGTGCAACGAGGCTCTGTCTGTCCTTGATGGTGGATTCTAGGTTAGAAGGAATAGGGCCTTGAACTTTGCCGCTTACAACATCTTCGTAAAATTTATTTTCTTTTTCCAGTGCTTCTTTAGTTTTCTGGATCGACGTTAAATCGGCAGCGGGTGCTAGGGGGTTGAAAGTGAGCAGAGGCTGGTTTTTTTCCACACGATCGCCATTTTCAACGTGAAGTCTCACCACCGCCCCTGTAGCAGGTGCTTGGATGTCTCTAGCACCATCTTTTAGCTCTAATTGGCCGACAGCGGGGACAGCTTGCTCTACGCTAGCAAAATAAGCCCAAACTACAGCAGAAGTGGTCATCAGCATGATCATCCACAAAAACAAGTGCGACCAAATCGCTGGTTTTTCGAGAATGACTGGTTGCTCAGAAAGTATTAACGATTTCATAGCCATTTGTTAGTTCTCAGTTGTTAAGCGTTAGTGATCAGTTGTGAGTTGTTAGATATCAGGTATTCGATGACTCTTGTTGTTGGAAGAGGCAGTAGTAACGCCCTTTAAGAGCCATTAATTCTTTATGAGTTCCCCGCTCGACTACCGAACCTTGATCCATCATAATAATTATGTCGGCGTTTTGGATTGTCGTCAGGCGGTGAGTAATGAAAAACACCGTGCGGCCGGCGAAAGCTTCTGCTAAGTTATTGCAAACTTGGCGTTCGGAATGGTAGTCGAGGGCGCTTGTAGCTTCGTCCAAAATCAGCAGTTTCGGGTTTTGCAAAATCGTGCGGGCGATCGCCAAACGCTGCCTTTGACCCCCAGAAAGCGACGATCCCCGCTCTCCGACTATGGTGTTGTAACCAGCAGGCAAGCCCATAATAAAATCGTGAGCTACCGCTAATTTTGCAGCTCGCACAATCTCATCCGTACTCGCATCGGGATTACTAAGAGCAATATTTTCCTGTACCGAGCAGTTAAACAGCAAAGTATCTTGCAGCACCACCCCAAGTTGGCTGCGGAGCGAGTAAAGTTCCACCTTAGCAATGTCATAGCCGTCAATAAAAATCCTGCCCGACAGCGGCGGATAAAGACGCTGCAACAGTTTCATCGCCGTACTTTTACCAGAACCGCTTCCCCCCACAATTCCCACAAAACTGCCAGGGGGAAATTCCAAATTCACATTCGCCAATTGCAGGGCTCCGCTCTCCAGGAATCGGAAGGAAACCTCCTCATAGGTAACCTGCCCTTGAATTGCGGGCAGCGGGATATTGTTGCGGTCTTCCTCGCTGGTTTCCGTCGGCGTATCGACCACATCCTTAAGCATATCGATCGACATTGAGACTTCTTGGAAACTCTGCCACACGCTCACAAAACGCAGCAGCGAACCAGTCACGTTCCCGGAAATAATTCGGAAAGCAATCAACTGACCCAAAGTAATCTCATTTCCCAGTACCAAATAAGCTCCCACCCACAACTGAGCTAAGTTACCCACCTGATTTAAAAAGGCGCTAATCGTACCGGCTGTAGTTCCTGTGATAATTGTTTTAAAACTGGCTGTAATGTATTTTGCGTAGCGGCTAGACCACTCCCATCGGGATTTCAATTCAATATTTTGAGCCTTAACAGTTTGAATCCCGCTGACTACTTCCACTAGATAAGATTGAGAGTCAGCAAAACGCATATTTCTCTGTTTGATCAGGCGCAGCACCAGCGGATTGATTAGAACAATCATCAGCCCCAGTATCGGTACCACTGCCAAAGATACAAACGTTAGCTGCACGCTGTAGGAGAGCATAACGGCGACGTAGACCACCGAGAATACTGCATCGAGAACAACTGTCAAAGCTGTACTCGTCATGAATTCCCGAATCTGGCCCATCATGCTGAATTTGTAAACCAAATCTCCCACGCGCCGATTGTCAAAGTAATTTTGGGGCAGCCGGAGTAAGTGGTCGATGACTTCTGCACTCAATTTGACATCGATGCGGTTTGAGGTATCTATAAACAAAAAGGTACGCAAACCGTTGAGCAGTCCTTCAAACAGAGCAACACCTAATAGAAATGCCCCCAAAATATCCAAGGTGTCAATGCTGCGCTGACCTAAGACTTTATCAATAATTACTTGGCTGATTAATGGGTTGGCAAGACCAAATAACTGTACAAAAAACGAAGCGAGCAACACTTCAAAAAACACTGTCTTGTGTTCCATCAGCGCCGGCACAAACCACCAGAAGCTGAACTGCTCTTTTTGCTCGACTTGCGGAGCTTGCAGCAGCAGGACTTCTCCCTGTTCGCCCCAGATTTCTTTGAACTGAGGTATGCGCTTCCGCATCAACCCTTTTTCGGGTGTCGCCAGCACCAATTCTTGTTCGGTAATGCTGTAAATAATGGCGAAGCTGTCTTCCCATTTAATCATTACGGGGGCTTTGATGCGGTTGATGGCTTCTGCTGGCACTTGCGCCAATTGGGGCGTGAGGCCGATGCTTTGGGCGATCGCCCCGCAGGCTTGCAGACTGATAGAACCAGCGGTTTTTAACTGATTTTCTAGAACTTTGCGGATGATATCTCGACGAAATTTAAGGCCGAAATACTTGCTCAACATTTGGAAGCAAGCTAGCGGGCTGTCAATCTGCCCTTTGGCGCGGAAAACTGGGTATCTCCCCGGATCCTTTGGTGGGTCGGGTTCTGGGGGGCGATCTGGGGCCTCTATAACCGTGATCGATGTTCCGCCGGGCGGATTCTGTCCTGGGCCTACTGTATCTGGCGTGCCATTTAATGACTCTGTTTCGGGTTGGGGTTCTGGGGGTTCCCGGAAGCCGACCAATCGCGCGCCGAGGCGGCCTTCTACTTTTAACGATTTGGCTGCGTTTTCCGCAGAGAAGCGGCTGCCGGTGGGAAAGTCGCCTAAGACGCCGCTGCTGACTAGCCAAATGCGATCGGCATCTAGCTCTTTGGCGATGTCTTGAGTTTTTTTGTTGCCGTTTGGTACGTTGACAACTGTCGCGTCTTGCCAAGCTTGCAGGGTGAGTTCCTTGAGATTGGAAGTGCCGTCCGCTTGGCGCTGCAATTCCAGGCTCAATAGTTCAAATACTTCGCTCAAGGAACAGTGTTCGCGAAAGGCTTCTCCAAAGGTCGGCTGTTTTTCCACTACACTCAGAAAATCTTCGGCAGGTATGACGATCGCAATCACATCTGTAGAGGCGATCGCGGTTTCGCACGGAACTCCCCTGAGCAAGCCAGCCCAGCCAAGAATTTCCTTCGACTGCACCAACCGCAAACTTACGTGACGCTGCGAGCGCTGGTCAAAGCCCAGCAGCCGGGCCTGGCCTTGATAGATAATTGCCACCTGAGTCGGCATTTTTTCCCGTTCAAACAGAGGCTGCCCCGTCCGGTAGCCGAGGAGTTGGCATTTAGCCACCAAGGCTGACAGAGCCGTCTCTGAGAGTCGGTCAAAGGGAGGTGTTTTAGCTAGGAAATCCTGAATTTGGGAGAGGGAAACAGCGGAAGAAGTCATGATATTGAAGACACGGAGGAGAGGGGCTGTAGCGGGCCTATTTGCGAGATCTGTTCGGCGAGCCAGCTTTCAAAGAGTTCGTTAATCAAGTGCAGCCGCATCGATTCATCGAGCTGGGCCGGCATGAACTTTTCTAGTCGAATAATTACCATCCATTCTGCCAGAGGACGTGGCGTCCAGAGTTGATTTGGCTGGCTGACGGACAAAAGTTTGCTGATTGCCGGGTGAGGCTGCGAAAGCGGTACTGGGCCCAACAAGCCCCCGGACTTGGACTCCGGGCCTTCGGAAAAGTCGCGGGCCACTTCGGCAAAGCTTTGTTCCCCTTCCAGGATGCGAAAGTAAAGTTCGTTTGCCAGTGCTGGATTTTTGGTGCGTACCAGGGAATAGACTACGTGGTCTAGGCTAGCTTTGCGGGTTAAAAAATAATTATCTACTTTAGGTCTCCAAGTGGCTTGCTTAAATTTTTCGATCAGCAAGGGCCTGACGGCCATCTCTTGAAGTTCTTCTTCCGTCATGTTTTGGCCGCGCAGCCAAGCTTCTTTAGCTTCGGGGGCTGTCAGTTGGTGTTGTGCCAGAAAGTCAAGGGTGGCGGATTGGCGTTCTTCGTCGCTGCAACTAAAGGATGCGATCGCTTGGTCTACTATTACACCGCGCAAGAATTGCGGCATTAACTGGTATCGCTTCAGGAGCGATGGCATATCCTGAGCTTGCAGTAATTTATCGCCTATTTGAAAAAGTCCTGTCATTTTTTTATCTCCAACTGACTTGCGCTTCCCCTTTTAATTTAGCTGTGGCAGGAAAAGAGCGACAACCACTAACCCCTCGATTCCCCGATGATAGCAGACCGTCAGTGGGCTAGCGCTATTGCTGTCTATTTATTGACGCTCTGCCTAGCGAGGGGTTCCCCGCGGGTCTCATACATGGTAGCGGGATGCGAGAGTGGGAGAGTGGGAAAATCTTTACTTCTGCCATCTTCCTTCTTCCCTCAACATCCATCCGTTAAATCCCGTACACTGCTTAGTTGCTGAACTTCCTTCTTCCTTCACTCTCGGAATAGTCTTTCAAAGAGCGTTCCCAGTTGGGTCGAGCAAGCGCGACTGTCGAGATATTTGGGGTTTGCCGCCATTTTTTGCTGGATTCGATCGCGGTAGTGTCGGCGCAGTTCTGGGTGGGTTCCCAGTGCTGTGCAGAGCTCTAAATAAGAGTTCTGGCTGTTTGCTACCAGTTCCGGAAGTAGCAGTTCTTCGAGCACGGCGGCTGATTGTCGCGATCGACTTGTTTGCCCTTTTCTTACCACTACAGGCAACCCCACCAACAGGGGTTCTGCTAAGGAGCAGGCACTGCTGTATGGATAGGAGTCTAAATATATATCAGCCAATTCCAGACATTTTATGCAATCTGCGCGAGATGGCAGCGCTTTAATCACAACTACGCGCTTTTTGTCAATACCCAATTCGGCAAAGAGCGATCGAATTTCTTTGTAGAAAGGCACCGTCGGATAGTTTTCATTGCGGGAACTAAAGGGATACAAAACTAAAAGAGAATTTGGTACCGCCGCAATAATTTTTGCCCAAGTTTCTCTCAATTCTGGGATAATTGTAAAAGCTGGAGCGCCGGACATGAACACTACAGATTCGTCGGTGGCTCCCCAACTGCTGCGAGTCGGTTCAACTGTGGCCGGTGATGATCCTACACTATAGCTTAAACAAACTCCCGATCCTTTTAAAGTAATTAATTTTTCGCGATACTCTGCTGCTGCACCTGCGGGCAATGTCAAATCTCCGGCAATGAAATAATCGATATTTCGGGCGCCGGTGGTTGCGGGGGTTGATGCACCGGTAGCTATTTGCACCCGCGCTAGTCGGTGCAGGCACAGCAGCGCGCTTGGTTGAGAAGTGTCGGTAGTATTGGTGCAGATTAGCAGAATATCTAAATCGTGCGATCGAATTTCTCGGACTTGAGTTGGCAAATCTTCTGACAGTTGCACCAGTTTGTCGGCGCAATTTTCGCAATATTTCCCCAGTCGCTCGTCTTGTACCTGGAAATAGTACACGATAATTTCAAATTTGCTTCTGTCTAAATATTCAAAACTCGGAATTGCAGCACGAGTCTCGGATTCATCACTAATTTTATCAAGCAAAAAGCCAACTCTGATTTTAGTTCTTTCAGGTTCTCTCTGAGAAAAATTCCATTCTATTTGACAGCCGATATTTTTCAAATGAAATTCCACAATATCAGCTCGCTGAATCAATATATTGAGCAGATTAACCTCGCTCAAATACAAAGCTGGGAAACTAACATTTTTCGCAATAAAAGCCGCCAAATAACGCCAAACTTCTGAATCTGGAAAACGGGCGATATTAGCAGCGACGTACTTTATTAACTGCTGGAAATATTCAGAGTATCTTTCAACTTCCGACTTTTGTTTAAACTGATATCTTGCACCATTCTCAATTACTTGTTTGGGAACAGGCAAGATGCCTGTTCCACCAGAAAATTCATCTGTTGTGGAACCAACAGGCAAGATGCCTGTTCCACCAGAAAATTCATCTGTTGTGGAACCAACAGGCAAGATGCCTGTTCCACCAGAAA